>SKWB01000013.1 GCA_007129135.1 Halococcaceae archaeon
ATCGCGGAGAACGCCGACGCCTACTCCCCCGGCGTCCACGACCTCCCGGACGAGCTGGACAGGGAGGTCGCCGAGGTGAAACTCGCCGCGGAGGGCGTCTCGATCGACGCGCTCAGCGACGTTCAGGAGGAGTACATGGGGAGCTGGGACCACGGGACGTAGTCACGGGCGGACGGCCGGTGACGCCGGCCGTACGTAGAGTTAACACGCGTCAGTGAGTAGTCGGGACGACCGGCGCGGCTCCGTGCGCCGACCGGCGGCGGCCTGGCCGTCGTGGGGACGTCTACCGTCGGTGTGCCGAGGCGCGACCGGGTGATGGAGACCGACCGATGCCCGGCGACCGTGGTGACCGCGCGCGAAGGGGTGATGGGAGCGACGCTTCCGAGGCAGGTGGCGGTCACCGGGCGGGAGAGGCGTGCTGCGACGGTGGTCTCGACCCCGGGTTCGCCGCCCGGGCGCTCGACGCCGCACCGATCGGGATCATCGTCACCGATCCGTCGCTCGAGGACAACCCGATCGTCTACGCCAACGAGGGGTTCCGGCGGGTGACCGGCTACGGGAACGAGGAGATCCTGGGACGGAACTGTCGGTTCCTCCAGGGCGAGGGGACGGCCCCGGAGCCGGTCTCGGCGATGCGTGCGGCGGTCGAAGCGGCCGAACCCGTGACGGTGGAACTCCGCAACTACCGCCGGGACGGGAGCGCCTTCTGGAACCGTGTCAGCATCACGCCGCTCTTCGACGACGAGGGCGACCTCGCGTACTTCGTCGGCTGTCAGGAGGTCGTCACCGACCGGGTGGAACGGGAACGGATGCTCTCGGGCCTCCACGCGGCGGTCCCCTCGCTCATGCGTGCGGAGTCGGTCCGTGCCGTGGGCGAACTCGCGACGCGGACGCCGCTCGACGTCTCCGGGCTCTCGTTCGCCTGTCTCTACCGGTTCGACGGAGGGTCGGCCACCCTCCGGCCGATCGCCCACGCGGCGACGGGAGGGGAGATCGAGGAGCCACCGCCCGTCTCGGACCTGGGGGACCCGATCCGACGGACCTACGACGATCGGGATCGGTCGGCGTCGGCCCGAACGCTCCCCCTCGACGGGCCGCTGGAGGGGGGACTTGCGGCTCCGATCGGCGACCACGGCGTGATCGTCGCGGGCGGCGGGGACGCGCGATCATCGGTCGACCGGGAGTTCGTCGAACTCCTCGCCAGCGCCGTCGAGGCGTCACTCGACCGGCTCGACCGGGAGGGAGAGCTCGAACGGCGAAACGAACGGCTCGTGACGCTCTCGCGCCTCAACAGGGTCATCCGCGGGGTGAACAGGGCGGTCGCCGCCGCGGGGACGCGCGCGGAGATCGAACGGGCGGTCTGTGGGCACCTCGCGGAGACGAGCCCGTTCCGGGCGTCGTTCGTCGTCTCGACTCCCGATCGGAGCGGCGGGGCCCGGGTCCTCGAGTCGGTCGGGGCCGACGCCCCGACAGCGGGTTCGACTACTACCGACACCCCCTGGGTCCGGGCGGCCACGAGCGCGATCCGGACGGGTGCGGTCGTGACACGCGATGCCGACGACCGGGCGGTCGGGCCGTTCGCCGCGATCCCGCTTCTCGCGGGTGAGGCGACCTACGGCGCGCTGGTCGCCTACACGGAGCCCGCCGAAGCGTTCGACGACGAGGCGGTGGGGGTCCTCTCGGAACTCGGCGAGACGATCGGGCTCTCGATCCGCGCCGTCGAGACGCGCCACAGCCTGCTCGCGGAGACGGCGGCCGAACTCTCGCTCGCCATCGACGGGGACGACTCGGCGCTCGCCGCCGTCGCCGACCGCCTCGGTCACCCGCTCTCCGTCGAGGGGTTCGTCCCCATCGGTTCAGAGGGGCTGCTCTGTGCGGTTTCGGCGCACGACGACTCGCCGGACGCGCTCGAGACGATCGCCGAGACCGACGGCTGGGAGCTCCTCACGGGATCCGACGACCGGGGTGTGCTCGCTGCGGACGCCGCCACCTCCTCGTTCGTCGGGCTCCTGCTCGATCACGGTGTGGTCCCGCACTCGGCGACCGCGGAGGACGGACGGCTCGTCCTCGTCGCCCACGCCCCACCGGAGACGGAACTCAGGCCGCTCGTCGACGAACTCGGGACGATCTCTCCGAGCGTCGAACTCGTCGGACGGCGGGAGGTCGACCGCCCCGTTCGGAGCGTCCGCCACCGGCAGGAGACGTTCGTCGAGCGACTCACCGACCGACAGCTGAACGCCCTCCGGGCGGCCTACCTCGCCGGCTACTTCGAGTGGCCGCGCGACACCACGGCCGAGGAGCTCGCGGGGACGATGGGCGTGAGCTCCTCGACCTTTCACTTCCACCTTCGGCGAGGGTTACAGAAGCTCCTGGGCGAGGCGCTCGAGCCGCCGGAGTGGCGCGGCTCTAGATAGTTGCATACTACCTTTCTCCCCCTGGAGATCGTTCGGATAGATGGGGAACGCGAACCCGGCGGGCGACCACTACGTGCCTCTGACGGTTACCCGGCGGCGGAGATCCCTCGATTTCTCGGCGGTGGTCGACACGACCCATCAGAGTGATACCCGTGTGGGTGACGGGAGCGTTCGCAGCGACGGATGGACGAGGACGTAGGTGGCGAGCAGGAGGACGCCGACTCCGAACCCAGCCATACCGGCACGCGGGCCGAACGAGGCGGCGACCGCACCGCCTGCGAGCGATCCGATCGGGACCGTCGCGGCGGAGGCCGACCCCATGACGCTGCTGAGGCGGCCGACGTACTCGTTCGGCGGTGCTGACTGGACGACCGCGGCGAGCTGGACGTTTATCGCGCCGACCGGGACGAGCGCGAGCGCGACGAGCGGGGCGGTGAGCAGGAGCCGGTCGGCGAGGAGTCCCGCGATCCACACCATACCCGAGATCGCACAGCCGACGATCAGAACGACCCCGAGACGGCGATCTGCGAGGAGGGTCGCACCGACCGCACCGACGAGGTTGCCCGCCGCGAACGACGCCATCAGAACGCCGTAGCTACCGGCGGCACCCACCGCCGCGAGCGCCGGCGGAACGGCGAGCGAGTCGGCGTAGACCGGGATCGTGGCGATCACCATCCCGGAGGCGAAGTTGACGACAGCCGCGCCCGCGACGAGCCACAGCAGGACCGTCCCCCGGAGCAGATCGACCCCCTCGTACAGCCGGTCGAGGTACGCGAGTCGGTCGTCGCTTCGAACCGGTGTCGTCGCCGCAGGAATCGAGAGCGTCGCGAACACGAGAGCCGCGATCGCGAACGTCGCGGCGTCGATCGCGAACAGCACGACCGCGCCGAGCAGACCGACGAGGACGCCACCGACGCCGTTGGCGACCATGCTCACTCCCTGGTAGGCGATCGAGAACGCGGAGTTGGCGGCGACGAGCGCCTCGTCGTCGAGGATCCGCGGGAGTGTGGCGGTCTGTGCCGGGTAGACGAACTGGTTGAGCGCCGCGAGCGTCGGCATCACGACCAGCACGACCGTCACCGTGAGGTGTCCGGCGACGTACGCGAGGGGGACCGCCGAGACGACGACCGCCTGGATCGTCTGGGTTCCGACGAGGGTTCGGCGGATCGACCACCGATCCACGAGCGGTCCGGCGAGAAACTGCAGCGCCGAGGGAGCCATCGTCAGGAAGCCGGCGAGTCCGGTGACGAAGGGATCGCCGCTCAGCTCGTAGACGAGCCACATCGCCCCGACGAAGTAGAGGCTGTCGCCGACGTTGGTGACGATCCGGCCGAGTAAGAGCCGCCGGAACGTGCGGCTGTGAAACGCTCTCCGCATCGACCGCACCGACTCCGGGCTCGCAGATAAGTGTATTATGAACGATATTTCTGTTCGACGGAGAACAGAACGGGCGTTCTATTCACCCCTTGTCAGAACGGTCGGTCGCGACTACGTCGAGCGAGCGGTCGACGGTGAGCGTGAGACGGGCGTCGTCGACGGCGTACGTGACGGCCGCCCCGAACGGTTCCTCGCTCGTGACCCGCGAGCGACCCTCCTCGACGACACTGAAGCGCCAGATCGGGACGGTCTCGGTGTCGACGCCGTGGTCGCGGTGGAACGCGACGACCGCCGGCGTGGCGAACAGCGCGCTCCCCAGATCCATCGTGAACGTGCTGTGACAGCGCTCGCAGTCGTACTCTGCCGCGGCAATCTCCGGGACCTCCCCGTCGGCGTCGTCGAACACCTCCCGTGCGGGACGGACCGTCGGCCGAACCGGCCCCTCACAGTAGTGACAGAAACCGTTGCGGACGCGGTGGACGACGGTTCGCGTGTATCGCTCGGCGACGTGCGGGAGTTCGTCGGGTTCGTAGCCGGCGAACACGCCTGCGGCGACGGGGTAAGTGCTGTGCAGATTACAGGGTCCACAGAACACGTCGGCGTTCTCGTCCTCGTATCGAAACGTCAATGGCTCCCCACAGGACGGACACGGGTGGTCGACCGGGACCGGGTCGATCGCTCCCGTCTTCGTGAACGAGCCCGCGATGAGCGAACCGACGACGTGCCGGCCGGCTGGTCGGAGTTCGTAGCCCCTCTCGGTCTTCCGCACGAACCGGGAACGGAGCTTCTGGAGGTGGTAGTTGAACTGCCCCGGATCACGAACGCCCGTGGCGTCGCGAAGCCCCGAGAACGTCGCTTCTCCCGTCGTCTCCCAGAGCGCCCGGAGGATGGCGATCCGCGTTTCGTCGGCGAGGATCGAGAACGCCGCCTCGGGTTCGAGCGCCTCGACGATACGCTCATCTGCCATAACGGAGACACTCGGACGAGAAGCATATACGGTCGGATCTCCTCCGGGGGACGAACCCGTATTCCGACGCCTTTTAGCGTCAGGTAGCGAACCGACGACCGAATGGCCAACAGGAAGGGCGACCGCCGGGAACGCGAACTCGTCAACATGCTCGACGAGGCCGGCTTCGCGGTGATGCGTGCGCCCGCGAGCGGGAGCGCCACCACGAGGGAGCTACCCGACGTCCTCGCCGGGGACGGCGAGACGTTCTATGCGATCGAGGCGAAAGCGAGCGCCGGGAACCCGATCTACCTCACCGGCGAGGAGGTCGAGGCGCTCGTCTACTTCGCGCGGAACTTCGGCGCGAAGGCGCGCATCGCCGTCCGCTTCGACCGCGAGGACTGGTACTTCTTCCACCCCGGCGACCTCTACCGGACCGACGGGGGGAACTACCGGGTGAAGAAGGAGACGGCGCTCGCGGAGGGTGTCGACTTCGACGAGCTAGTGGGGAAGTCGACGCAGACACGACTCGGCGAGGACTGATACAGGGTACCGAGCCGTCGCGGCCCCGGCGACCGGTCGCCCGCTCGGACGATCGTCGACGGACAGACCGTCGTCCGTATCGGACCCGCCGTCCGCATCGGACCCACCGTCGATATCAGACACGCCGTCCGTATCAGGCCTCGACGGGCTCGAGCCGCGACTGTGGGAACGAGTAGACGCGAAGCGTTCTCGGCTTCGGGCCCGTCCCCGTCGTCCGCACCGACCGAGGGTAGACGGCGCTCACGACCCGGTCGGCCGGGTCGTACTCCACGTTCGTCGGGTAGGCCGCGACGGTGCGTCCGTGGTCGCCGATCCGGACCTCGTCCGCTCTGCGCGAGGAGGTGGCGACGACGAGCAGTTCGTCCCCCGTCTCCCGGTCCCTGACCGGCGTTCCGGTCCCGAGGGTGTGGCGCTCGCAGTAGTGTGGAGAGGGGTCGTCGACCGGGACGAAGACCCCCTCCCCGCAGGTGAGACAGGCCCCGTCGACGTGGTGTGGCGGTGCGACCGAGCGTTCGGTGATCTCGATGGCGACCCGGCGGATGTGCTTACAGCGCCCGCCCCTGAACCGGTGGTCGGGACAGCTACAGGTCCCCGCCTCGATATCGACGAGGTAGGCGTTGTCGCTCCCCGTCTCGACGAGGTAGGCGGCGGTGCCGAAGCCCCGGACACGCATCGGTTCCGTCCGTGCACGGCGTGCTCGCTCGTCGGACGCACTGCCCGCTGGGGTGGGTTCGATCGCGCTCAGTGACGCTGGTGTGTTGCTGGTCTGCGTCATGGTTTGGTTACCTCCGTTTCCACTGCGCCGGTACGGGCGAGCGGTCACGAATACGTATATACGAAGGGGCCGAGAGTACCTAAGTCTTCCACCGGAAGCGGCGGATTTCGGCGGGGAATCCCCGGGTGAGGCTTCGAAGCGCTTTTGCACGGTGGGCTGAAATCGCTCGCATGGTCGTAGAGCGAGAGGCGCTCGTCGAGATCCTCGTCTCCGTCGGTGCGGTGGGCGCGTTCGTCGGTGCCATCGTGCTGATCGGACGGACGTTCAACGAGAGCGGTCTCTCCGGCGACGGCGCGCTCGCGCTGATCGGTGCGATCGTCGGCTTCATCCTCCTCATGGCGGTGGTGGGGGTCGGCCTCGCGTTCTACATGAACCGCGGGTGAATCAGCCCTCCGCTTCCTCTCGGCCCTCGCGCCAGTCGACCAGTTCCTCCTCGTCGGCCTCGTCGAGCGCCTCCTCGTAGTAGGCGAGCGGGTGTGCGATCGTCTCACACCGGTCGTCCATGTTCACGCAGTCGCCGTAGGACTGCATCGTCGCACAGCTCGGGGGGCTGTACTCCGTGGGCGAGGTCTCGCCCCGGATGTGGTCGGTCTGATAGCGGGTGATCTTCTCGCCGAAGCCCGGGTTCACCATGTAGAGGTCGATGATCTCGTCGGTGCTCATCCCGATGTTCACGAGGAACGTCGTGATCGCGAACCGGGAGTGGTGCTCCAGATGCTCGCCCTTCTGCACCGCGTCGAGCAGCGCTCGCATGCAGGGGGGAAAGCGCTCGGGAACGACGGTGTCGATCTCCCTTGTGAAATCGTACTCGGCCAGCAGCTCTCCGAGTCTCTCGACCTCCCCCTCGAGCGGCTCCGCTATCGCTTCGGGCACCGAGAGCGGCAACCCCTCGTCGACCCGCCGGGCGATCGCCTCCCGGACGAGTCGGGTGAGTTCGGGCTCGGTGACGAACACCTCCCCGTCGGCGACGACGCGGTTGACGAGCCGCCAGTCGTCCTCGCGGAGCCCCGCGGAGAGGCCCACGTACGTCCCGACGGGGACGGCGTACTCCTCGCCCTCGGCTCGGACTCGCTCCTCCAGGTCGAACTCCGAGAGGAGTTCGGAGAGCGTGAGCCGCTCGACACGCACGCTCCGGAGCCCCTCCTCCTGGGCCCGCTGTCGCCGGTCGGTCTCGATCCGCTCGTGTGCCGTCTGCGCCTCCGCCCGGGCGTACTTCCTGGTGAGGACGTGCTCGTCGACCAGCGAGACGAGCACCCGCGCGACCGGATACGAGAGCAGTTCCGTCCGGGGGTTCCGGTGGCTCTCTCCGACCGTGCCGTCGGTGATCGCCCAGGTGAGGCGCTCTTCGGCCCGCTCGACCACCGCCCGATCGGAGACCACGTCCACGAGGTCGACACCCGCCGTCTCGACAGCCTCCCTGGCGCTCGCGAGGAACGGGTACCGGGCGTGAAGCGCGCTGACCTCCATCGTCTCTCACAGCGTGCGCGAACGAATAAACGCCACGGGTCTCGGCCGCTCACGGTCCCAACCGTCATGCCGACACCGGTCGTGCTGGAGTCATGGTCGCGATCCGTCCGGCCGAACCACGGGACGTCGAGACGATCCGGTCGGTCGCCCGGCGCTCCTGGCACGCCGCGTACGACGAGTTCCTGGGACCGGAGACGGTCGACCGGACGGTCGACGAGTGGTACACGCTGGAGTCGCTCCGGGCCGTCATCGACGGCTCCGACCACGTCGTCTCGGTCGCCGAGGACGCCACGTCGGGGCTGGTCGGGTTCGCCCACGTCGGTCCCGATCCCGAGGACGAGGGGCTCGCCGAACTCTACCGGATCTACGTCCGACCGGAGCGCTGGGGCGAGGGGACCGGGAGCCGACTGCTCGCGGACGTGACCGAGCGGATCGAGGGTTTCGACCGCCTCGGGCTCTCCGTCTTCGCCGAGAACGAGGTCGGAGTCGACTTCTACGAGCGCCAAGGGTTCGAGCGGGTCGAGGTGAGAGCGATCGAGTTCGACGGAGAGTGCTACGAGGAGTACCGCTACGAGAGGGACCTCTAGTCGCTCTGGATGCGCGGGGCGAGCATGTAGGTGACGTTGCCCTCGCCCTCTGCGATCTCGAAGTGGAGTTTCACGGGGAACTCCTCGCCGAGGTCGACCGTCACTTCGCCGTCGGTCGGGATCGCCTTGTTCATCTCCTTCAGGTAGTCGAGGCTGAAGAGCGAGTGCGCCTCGCCCGGCGTGAGGTCGATCAGGTCCTCGCGGTCGAGCTTGAGGTTCACGTCGTCGGTGTCGCCCTCCGCCTCGACGTAGAACTGCTCTTCGGCCGTGTCCACGCCGAGGGCGATGTGGTCGCTCACCATGTCCGCGGCCTTCACCGCGCGGTTGACGTCGCGTCCCTCGAGGACGACCCTCGCGGGGAGGTCGAGGTCCGGGATGTCGGGCTCCTCCCGGATCGAGTCGGGGTCGATCAGCGCGAGGGTGTACTTCAGACCGTCGAGGCGGATCGTGAGCTTCCGGGTCTCCTCGTCGAGTTCGAGGTCGACGAGCTGGCCGGCGTCGGCCATCCCGACGATGTCCTCGA
>SKWB01000198.1 GCA_007129135.1 Halococcaceae archaeon
CTGAACCGATCTTCGACCGAGCCCATGAGCTAGCCGCTGCGCACGGGAAGAATATCCGGACTGTTGTGGAACTCGGGAAACCATCGCGAGCGATCGTTCGCAAAGCGAGTGAGTTCGACGTAGTGGTGATGGGCGGCCACGGTAGGGACCTGAGATCACGTCTCTTGATTGGAAACGTTGTCGAGACGGTTGCCCGTCGATCACCGGTTCCAGTGACAATCGTTCGATAGTCGGTAAAACGATATCGAGTGACCCCTCGTCCGAATAGATCCCTGCATATATGAGGGGGTACCTCCGAACACCGGCAGGAGGGGCGCTCGAACGCCCGTTTGCAACCGCGAGTCTTATGCTCGCGAGTGTCGTCTCCCAGTCTCGAAGACCGACCGCAACGCGTCGGGTCCCCGGCAGCGGTCGGCGATAGAGAGGAACAATGGTCACGATAGTCGATATACGGATCCCAGCGTCGGATACGCTGTTCGCGGAGATAGTCGAACGGGAGCCATCGATCGAGATGGACCTCGAACAGACCGTGCTGACCGACGGCGTCCCGATCCGCTTTCGGGGGTCCTCGAAACGGTCGGTCGAGAGCGCGCTCGACGCGGCGGCCAGCATCGAGGGGTACACCGTGGTCTCCGAGGAGCAAGAGGAGTGGGTCTACTCGATTCGCTGTGACGAGGCGTTCAGGGTGTTGCCACGGATCGTCGAGACCGGCGGGACGGTCCTCACGGCGAGCTGTTCGGAGGGCACGTGGTCGGTCAGGCTGCGCTACGTGAACAGAGAGGACGTCGAGGCGTCGCTCGAATCGCTTCAGGAGAACGGCGTCGACGTGTCGGTCGTCGCCGTCCGGACGATCTCGGAGGAGGACCTCTCCGAGGTCGGTCTCACCGAAGAGCAGTACGAAGCCCTCGAACTCGCCGTCGAACACGGCTACTTCGAGATCCCCCGCGAGATCTCCCTGCAGGAGCTCTCCGAGCACCTCGACATCTCACACCAGTCGCTCTCCGAACGGCTCCGCCGGGCACAGAAGGGGCTGTTACACCAGAGCTTCTCGGATCCGGACACCTCATCCGAGACGGCGCTCTGACCCGGGAGGCGATCCGGGTCCGAACCCCGAGGCCGAACGCCGACCCCGCGACGCGATACTCGGTGGGGATGTGGCCGGTCGTCCGTCCACTTCCCGATGAACCCTATTTCGGTTACTCGAACTCGTCGACGAACCCTCTCTCTCGGGCTCTACACCTCACAGACGGATACCGGCCCTCGGAGGTAACGTCGGACGGTTTCGCCGACCACAACCTATTTGGGCCTGTCCTCGTTCGTAGTATCTATGCCGATACAACGACGGCGCTTCCTCGCGCTCGCGGGCGGAGCGGCGACGGCGGGGGTGGCAGGTTGCACGGGGATGTTCGACGGGGAGGACGAAGCGGCCGACGGTGGAGAGGACGGCGGGGGAGACGACGGCGGTGGGAACGGGGGCGACTCCGCCGCGAGCGTCGAGGGGGAGGAACTCGTCCTCACGACCACGACGAGCACCTACGACACCGGGCTGCTGGACGAGGTCAACCTCGCGTTCGAAGAGCGCTTCGGCACGCCGGTGCAGGCGATCGCCCAGGGCACCGGTGCGGCGCTCGAAACCGCGCGAAACGGCGACGCCGACGTGATCATGGTCCACGCCCGCGGTAGCGAGGACGAGTTCATGGAGGAGGGCCACGGCGTCAATCGACGGGATCTGATGTTCAACGACTTCGTGATCCTCGGCTCTCCGGACGATCCCGCGGGCATCGAGGGTGGAGAGGACGCGGTCGAAGCGTTCGAGACGGTCGCCGAAGCCGAGGAGATGTTCGTCTCGCGTGGGGACGACTCGGGGACCCACGTCGCGGAACTCGAGATCTGGGACGAGGCCGACGCCGAACCGGGCGGCGAGTGGTACGTCGAAGCCGGGGCCGGGATGGGCGATACGCTCAACCAGACGAGCCAGCAGGGTGCGTACACGCTCTCGGATCGGGGGACGTACATCTCCCAGCGGGGCGAGATCGAACTCGAGATCCTCGTCGAGGGCCCCGTCGAGGGCGGCCCGGAGATCCTCGCGAACCCGTACGGGATCCTCGCGGCGAACCCGGCGGTCCACGGGGACCGCAACTACGACCTCGGGATGGCGTACATCGGCTTCCTCACGGGCCAGGAGGGCCAGGAGGTCGTCGAGAACTACACGCTCGACGGCGAACAGCTGTTCTTCCCGGAGGCGATCTCGGAGGACCCGAACTTCGAGCAGTACGTCCCGGAGGGGTGGAGCGCGAACGGCGACGCCGACGACGACGAGACCGCCTGAGCGATGTCGATACCGATGACCGGCGGGGCGTTGCTGGCCGTCGACGCCCTACCGGCGTTCGTCGACCTGCCGTTCGAGAGCCACTACATCACGAGCATCGTCCGCGTCTCGCTCTACGTGAGCCTCGTCGCGGTCGCGATCTCGACGCTCTTCAGCCTGCCAGTCGCGATGGTCGTCGGCTTCTCGGAGTTCCCCGGAAAGAGCCTCGTGACGGCGATCATCAACACGGGGATGGGCTTTCCGAGCGTCGTCGTCGGTCTCGTCGTGCTCTTCATGCTCTCGAGCAGCGGCCCGTTCGGCCCGCTCGGGCTCGTCTTCACGCCCGAGGCGATGATCATCTCGCAGTTCGTGCTCGCGACGCCGGTGATCACGGGGGTGAGCCTCGCGGCGGTCACGAGCGTCGAACGGAACGTCCGCGACGCCGCGTTCGCGATGGGCGGCACCCGACTCGACGTCGCGCTCGTCGTGATCAAGGAGGCGCGTTTCGGTATCGCGACCGCCGTCCTCGCCGGCTTCGGTCGGGCGATCAGCGAGGTCGGATCGGTGCTCATCGTCGGCGGGAACATCGCCTACGCCGACGGCACCTCCTACACCCGAAACCTGACGACGGCGATCCAGTTAGAGGCGCGACAGGGCCGCTTCGAGACCGCGATGTTCCTCGGGGCGATCCTCGTCGCGCTCGTCCTGCTCGTGAACGCGGCCGTCGGCCGTCTCGGCGGGAGCGGGAGGACGCGATGACCGCCCTCCTCGAGGTGACCGACGTCTCGCACACCTACGACGAGGCGGTCTTCGAGGGCGTCTCGCTCTCGGTCGAGCGCGGCGAGGTGCTCGCGGTCATCGGACCCTCTGGCGTCGGGAAGTCGACCCTCCTGCGGCTGCTCGCGCTGTTCGAACGGCCGGATCGCGGGTCGATCGAGTTCGAGGGAACCGACGTCTGGGCGGTCTCCGAAGGGCAGCGTCTCGAGATGCGTCGGAACGTGGGGATGGTGTTCCAGGAGGCGAGCCTCTTCGACGCCCCGGTACTGCGAAACGCGGAGTACGGCCTCCGGGTGCGCCAGTCGTGGCCGGACCGCGTGAGACGGGGGGTCGCGGACCTGGTCGGCAGGCGAAACGGGACGAGCGAGACGGCGAGGGAGGCGCTCTCGGTCGTCGGTCTGGAGGGCAAGGAGGCACAGAACGCCCGATCGCTCTCCGGTGGGGAGGCCCAGCGCGTCGCCTTCGCCCGCGCGCTCGCGTACGACCCCGGCGTGCTGTTGCTCGACGAGCCGACCTCCGACCTCGACCCGCGGAACACCGCGCTGCTGGAGGAAGCGATCGACGAGGCACGGCAGAGGGAGATCGGTGTCGTCCTCGCGACCCACGACATGCACCAGGCCGAACGCGTCGCGGACCGCGTGGCGGTGGTGCTCGGTACCGGCATCGCCGAGATCGGGCCTGCCGAGCGGGTCTTCGAGGCACCGAACGACGACCGGACCCGGAAGTTCGTCGCGGGCGAACTGGTCTACTGACCCGAACCGACCGCTGGATTGATCCCCTCCGCGCGGGTCGGTCAGAACGACGAGGATGGACGAGGAACTACGCGAGGGGTTCGAGGTGCAGCTCGCGGCCGGCGACCTCGCGGTGACGAGACGCGACGTCGAACTCCTCTCGGCGATCGACGCCCACGGGTCGATCCACGCCGCGGCGAGCGCGCTCGGCCGGTCCTACGCGCACGCCCAGCGCCGGATCGTCGCCCTCGAGGAGGCGCTCGGCCCGCTCACGGAACGTCAGCGCGGCGGGTCGGGCGGGGGTGGGAGCGCGCTCACCGAGACGGCGCGCGAGCTCACGGGCCGGTTCGGACGGCTCGAAACCGCCTTCTCGGGGCTCACTGCGGTCGAACGGACCGTCCTCGAGGGGACCGTGATCGAACGGACGGGCGAACTCGGCGTCGTCCAGACCGAGATCGGCCGACTCCGCGCGCTCGTCCCCCCCGAAGGGGAGGCAGTCGAGGTGTCGATCCGGGCGGACGCGGTGACGCTCACCGCCCCCTCGGAGAGCCCGGACGAGGACGGGACGAGCGCCCGAAACCGGTTCTCCGGGACCGTGACTGGGATAACGGAGGGCGAGACCGTCGCGACCGTCTCCGTCGACGCCGGCGGCGAGACCCCGCTCTCGGCGCTCGTGACGCGGTCGAGTCTCGAGCGTCTCGGACTGGACTCCGGGACCGAGGTCGTCGTCTCCTTCAAGGCGACGGCGACGCGGGCGACCCCGCTCTCTGCGCTCTCGGAGGGGTGATCCGTGATCGAAAACCGCGTCGGCCGATGGACCTGCGGAGTGGGGTGGGGAGGTACACAGTACCCATCGCCGACACCCTCTTCTTTCGGGGCCAGAAATATATTAATTGCGGTGGCTATGTCGGGCGAGCGATATGCCGAGACCGCGATGGGTCGCGCCGGACGACAGCGCCCGCCCAACCGACGCTTTTTTCGACTCGAAGCGGCGTCCTGTGTTCGTCTATGGCATGGCGAAAGTACATACCGGGCGGGCGTGTAGCCGGTAGTGGATGGTCTCTCTTGGGGACTGTCCGCATACACCCCGTATGAGTGTCGATAGGGCCGTGGACTCTCACGGCCCCATTCGATCTCCGGGGGCCGATCCGAACGCAGAGCGGTTATGCTCCTCGCAGCCCGAACGAGAGTATGTGCGGGCGCTACACCCTGACCGTCTCCGGCGAGCTTCTCGAGACTCGGTTCGACGCCCGAGCGGCCGCGCCGATCGAACCGACCTACAACGCCGCGCCGCGCGAGTCACTGCCCGTGATCCGTGCCGATAGCCCGAACGAGATCGCCCCGATGACCTGGGGTCTCACCCCGTCGTGGGCCGACGACCGGCGCGACCTGATAAACGCCCGATCCGAGACGGTCAGAGAGAAGCGGAGCTTCAGCGACGCCTACCGCGAGCGACCCTGTCTCGTGCTCGCCGACGGCTTCTACGAGTGGGTCGAGGAGGGCGGGGAGAAACGACCCTACCGGGTCTCCCGACGCGACGGGGAACCCTTCGCGATGGCCGGTCTCTGGGAGTCGTGGACGCCGCCGACGCGCCAGACCGGCCTCGACGCCTTCTCCGAGGGGGGCGAGACTGGCGAACCCGAACCGACGGAGGCGTTCACGATCCTCACGACCGAGCCGAACGAGGTGGTGAAACCGCTGCATCACCGGATGGCGGTCGTCCTCCCCGAGGAGAGGGAACGGGAGTGGCTGACGGCCGATCTCGACGCGCGCCGGGAGCTACTCCGACCGATCGCCGGGGACGGGTTTCGCGCCTACCCCGTCTCGACCGCGGTCAACGACCCGAGCGCCGAGGGTCCCGAGCTGATCGAGGAGGTCGGCGCGTGAGCTACGAGGCGGTCGTCTTCGACAACGACGGCGTGATCGTCGAGCTGACCGACTGGTCGATCATTCGCGAGTCGATCCGGGAGACGTTCGCGTCGTTCGACGTCGAGCCGCGCGAGGAGGACGTCGAGACGCTCCTGCGAACCACGCCGGAGGGTCTCGCGTCGGTCTCTCGGACCTACGACCTCGACCCGGCCGAACTCTGGAGGCGACGGGACGCGAACGCCTCCGCGGTCCAACGGGAGGCGATCCGTGCGGGCGAGAAGCCGCTCTACGAGGACGTCTCCGCGCTCTCGTCGCTCCCCTCGACGCTCGGGATGGTGAGCAACAACCAGCAGGAGACCGTCTCGTTCATCGTCGAGCACTTCGACCTTCCGGCGTTCGAGGTGGTCTACGGGCGCGAGCCGACCCCCGAGGGGATCGAGCGGAAGAAGCCGAACGGCCACTACATCGAACGGGCGCTCGACGCGCTCGGCTGCCCGCCGGAGGAGGCGCTCTACGTGGGTGACAGCGGCGTGGACGTCCTCGCCGCGGAGTCGGTCGGCGCCGACAGCGCGTTCATCCGCCGCGAACACAGGGTGGGCTACGAGCTTCCGGCGACGCCCACCCACGAGATAGAGAGCCTCCACGAGCTGGAGGGGCTGTTCGACGGCTGAAACCGAACCACTCAGGTCGCGGGCGGGGCGACCGGAGGTATGCGACTGGCACGCGCGGCGGTCGACGGCGAGGTCGTCTCGGGGAGTTACGACGGCGAGCGTATCGAACACGCGGGTGAACGGGTTCCGGTGTCCGAGGACGACCTGCTCGCACCCGCTGAGCCGACGGCGCTCTACTGCGTGGGCAGGAACTACGCCGAGACGCTCTCACAGATGGAGTACGACCGCCCCGAGGAGCCGGACTTCTTCATCAAGCCACCGGTCTCGGCGATCGGCCACCACGACCCCATCGAGTACCCGGGGTTCACCGAGGAGTTCACCTACGCCGGCGAACTCGCGGCCGTGATCGACGAGCGCTGTACCGACCTCTCGGAGGGGGAGGTCCCGGACGCGGTCCGTGGCTACACGATCATGAACGACCTGGACGCGCTGGACCAGCAGGGGCGTACGGCCCGGAAGGCGTTCGACGGCTCCGGCCCGCTCGGACCGTGGATCGAGACCGACCTCGATCCCCGGAGCCTCGAGATGCATACGGAGATAAACGGCGAACGCAGACAGGAGGCGAACACCGAGCTGATGCTGTTCGACCCGTTCGAAGTCGTCTCCTACCTCTCCGAGCGCTTCACGTTCCACCCCGGTGACGTCGTCGCGTTCGGCAGCCCCGCGAACCCCGGCCTCATAGAGCCCGGCGACCGGATCGAGATCACCTACGAGGGGGTCGGGACCCTCGTGAACGAGGTCGTCCCCTCGGGGTCGCTCTGATACGGACCGCTGTCCGGCCGTAGGGCTCGAACCGAGAGGGCGGTCGCAGTCACTCGCCGGTCCACGGCCGGAGCCGTGGTATCCACCGCGGGACCGCCTCGCGATACCGGTCGTACGCCTCGCCGTGTTTCTCCGCTAGGTGTGGTTCCTCCCAGCCGATCACCCGGTTGTGGAAGCCGAGGAGACAGCCCGCGGCCCACCAGAGGACGTGGAGCGACCGGTAGAGGAGTGCCTGTCCGACGATCACCAACAGGACGGCCACGTACATCGGGTTTCTCACGTGGGCGTAGATCCCGCCGACGACGAGCGGCTCAGGCTCGTCGATCGGTGCCGGGGTGCCCTCGCCCTCGTCAGCGAACCGCCAGGCGGTGTGCACGTAGAGGAACGCGCCGACGAGGACCGAGAGCCACCCCGCGATCCGGGACGTCGTGGGATCGAGCGGGAGTTTCGGCCCGTCCGGCTCCTCGCGTCGGCGCAGTAGCTGTGGGATCCACACCCCGACCGATCCGGGGACGACCAGGGTGAACAGCGCGGACTTACAGATCGTGCGGAGCGATGCCATGGCTCGGACACGACCCCGGGGCTCAAAAAGACCGCTCGAAGGCGGTCGGCGCCACCTCAGACCCGTGCGAGGAGGTCGTCCACCACGCCGTTGAACGCCTCGGGCGCGTCGGCGTTCACGAGGTGGCCGGCGTCGGAAATCGAGGTGAGCGAGGCGTCGAGCGCGTCCGCGAGTCGCTTGCTCTGTGCCTTCACCGCGTCCGCCTCGTACTCGCCGTAGATCAGGGCGGAGGGGACGTCGGTCTCGATCTCCGGCGGGGAGAAGCGATAGAGCGCGTCGAACGTCTTCACGTACTCCGAGCGTGAGACCTCCGAGACGGTCTCGAGCGCCCGCTCCCTCACGTCGTCGTCGATCGCGAGCCAGGGGTGGCCCTCCACCGCTCTGATCCCCGAGAGCAGCAGTTCGAACGTCGCCCGCTGGCCGGTCATCGCGAGCGTCATCGCGAGCCCACCGGTGGGCGAGGCCGCGCGTTTGTACGCCGTCGGCAACGGAACGGGCGGCATCGTCTTGAGCGCCCCGGCGAGCGCGAGCCCCCGGACCGGGTACCGGGCGGCGTAGGACTGCCCGATCATCGACCCGAGCGAGAGCCCACAGATCACCGGCCGCTCGACCCCGATGTTGGTGAGGAGGTCGTGGAGGTCGTCGGCGAATCCCGGCACCGTGTACCGTCGCTGGTCGGTCTTCCCGGTCTTCCCGTGCCCACGGACGTCGAACGTGACGACCCGGTGGTCCTCGCGGAATCGCTCGATCTGCGGGCGCCAACTGGTAGAGTCGAGGAAGCCACCGTGGAGGAAGACGATCGGCGGCCCCTCGCCGACGTCGTCGTACCAGAAAGGAGTCTCGCCGAGTTCGATCGTACTCATTATGGGGTTAACTGGAGGGAGACGGGTGAAGCTTCTCATTGCGGA
>SKWB01000140.1 GCA_007129135.1 Halococcaceae archaeon
ATTCCGAGATCCCCGAGGAGACGCGGTTTCACCGGAAGAACTACTACTACCCCGACCTGCCGAAGAACTTCCAGATCACCCAGTACGACGAGCCGATCTGTCGGGGTGGCAGCGTCGAGATCAGCGTCGAGGGCGAGCGCCGCGAGATCGGGATCACCCGCGCACACCTCGAGGAGGACCCCGGAAGCCTCCAGCACGAGGGCGGCTCTATCGCCGCCGCCGACTTTACCTTGATAAACTACAACCGCGCGGGCGTCCCGCTGATGGAGGTCGTCACCGACCCCGACTTCCGTTCGCCGACGGAGGTCAGGGGCTTTCTCGCGAAGTTAGAGGAGGTCCTGGAGTATCTCGGAATCTTCGACAGCACGCGCGACGGCTCCCTGCGGGTCGACGCGAACATCTCGATGATCCCCGGCGAGGAGGTGGCGGCCGACGGCTCGGTCGGGTCGGAGGCGCTCGCCGCCGCCAACCGGACCGAGGTGAAGAACATCTCGAGTCACAAGGGCGCGGAGAAGGCGCTGGCCTACGAGGTGACCCGCCAGCGCAACGCGATCCAGCGGGGGCGCGCGATCGAACAGGAGACCCGTCACTGGGACGAGTCACGCGGGATCACCGTCTCGATGCGCTCGAAGGAGGAGGAGAAGGACTACCGCTACTTCGAGGAGGCCGACCTCCCCGTCCTCAGGGTCGCCGACTGGAAAGAGCGCATCGAGATCCCCGAGCTCCCCGAGGCGCGCCGCGAGCGCTTCAGAGAGGAGTACGGCCTGGGTCGGGAGGAGGCGTCGAAGCTCACCTCCACGAAGCAGGTCGCGGACTTCTACGAGTCGCTCGCGAGCGAGTTCGACCCCGACCTCGCGGCGACCTGGGTCGCAGACACGCTGCTCGGCGAACTCCACTATAGAGACAGTGAGATCACCGACGTCTCCCACAGGCTCGAGGAGATCCGGCGGCTGGTCGAGCTCGTCTCGGTGGGGGAGATCACGGCGAAGAACGCCCGGGAAGTGGTGCTGCGGGGGATGCTCGACGACGGCGAGGACCCCGACGCGATCGTCGAGCGCGAGGGTCTCGGACGGAGCGACGAGGGGGAGGTCCAGAGCGCGGTCGCCGAGGCGATCGAGGAGAACCCCGAGGCGGTCGCCGACTACCACGCGGGCGAGGAGGGCGCGATCAACTTCCTCGTCGGGCAGGTGATGGCGAAGACGGGCGGGAGCGCGGATCCCGGTACGGTGAACGGGCTGTTGCGTGCGGAGTTAGAGCGATAGCTCAGAGCAGCGCTCCGGAACCGTGAACCCGAGTTCGATCCCGTCATCCTCCGGCGCGACCGAGAGCACCCGGCAGTATCCGGTAGCATCTATTCCCCTCTGGTCCCCGTCCGATCAGTATGGCCGACAGCACTGCCGAGTCGATGGAGGTCTCGCGCGAGGAGGCGGCCGACCTGCTCCAGGAGCTCGCCCGCGAGCTCCGGGGCGATGGTGACACCGACATAGCGGTCGGGAACAAGACGGTCAGGCTCTCGCCGCCGTCGGCGGTCACCTACGCGATCGAGACCGACGAGCGCTCGCCGATGCTCGGCGGGGAGGAACAGTCCGTGACGATCACGCTGGAGTGGGAGACCGAACAGGAGTGACGACGGGACGAGCTGTCGCTCAGAGGTAACAGGTGTAGCCACAGCCGTCGCAGCGGATGAGGTCGTCGACTACCTCGACGACCCCCTCGTCGCAGTGTGCACACCGCGACTCCCCCGTGCCCGTCGATTCGAGCTGGCGTTCGAGCCGTTCGACGCGCCGCTCGAGCGCCTCGACCGAACCGGCTTCGCTCCCCGCTAGTACTGTCGACATCGTCACGTGGAACTACACGCTCCAGTGTCATATAGATTTTCACTATGGGTTGGAAAAATCTACAACTTGACACATATGTGAACGGCGCGACGGCCTCCGCCGAGATCGGCCGCCTCCCGGGGCCGGACGGGCGGGTGGGCCGGCCCTCGCTCGACGAAAGGCTTACGCGAGCGGTCGGCCTACGCCCGCCCAGTCATGTCCGTGGAGTCACCGGGGGTGAACCGGTGGAGCTGATCATCACCGAGAAGGACAACGCCGCGAGGCGGATCGCGGAGATCCTGAGCGGGGAGACCGCCGAGGCCGACCGCGAGGGCGGCGTGAACGTCTACCGCTGGGGCGGGAAACGCTGTATCGGGCTCTCGGGTCACGTCGTCTCCGTCGACTTCCCGCCAGAGTACAACGACTGGCGCGACGTCGAACCCGTCGAACTGATCGACGCGGGCGTCGAGAAGGTCCCCACGAGGGAGGAGATCGTCCGTGCGGTCCGTCTCCACGCTCGGCAGGCCGATCGCGTGACGATCGCGACCGACTACGACCGCGAGGGCGAACTGATCGGGAAGGAGGCCTACGAGATCGTTCGCGACGTGAACAGCGACGCAGAGGTCGATCGGGTACGCTTCTCCTCGATCACCGAGAACGAGGTGAACCGCGCCTTCTCCGAGCCGGACGAGATCGACTTCGACCTCGCGGCGGCGGGCGAGGCCAGACAGATCATCGACCTCGTCTGGGGGGCCGCGCTCACGCGATTTCTCTCGCTCTCGGCGCGACAGCTCGGCGACGACTTCATCTCCGTCGGCCGGGTCCAGTCGCCGACGCTCAAGCTGATCGTCGACCGCGAGCGCGAGATCGAGGCGTTCGACCCGGAGACCTACTGGGAGCTCTACGCCGACCTCCAGAAGGACGAGGAGGCGTTCGAGGCGCAGTACTTCTACCGGAACGAGGAGGGCAACGAGGCCGAGCGGCTCTGGGACGGCGAGCGGGCCGAGGCGGTCTACGAGGTGCTCTCGTCCTCGGACTCCGCGACCGTCGACTCGGTGAACCGGCGACGGCGCACCGACGAGCCGCCCGCCCCGTTCAACACCACGCAGTTCATCCGCGCGGCGAGTTCGATCGGCTTCTCCGCGGGACGGGCGATGAGCATCGCCGAGGACCTCTACACCGCGGGCTACATCACCTATCCCCGGACCGACAACACCGTCTACCCCGAGGACTTAGAGCCCGAGGAACTCCTCTCGGCGTTCTCCGGTCACCGGACGTTCGGCGAGGACGCCGACTCGCTGCTCGAAGGGGGTGAGCTGACGCCGACCCGGGGCGACGAGGAGACGACCGACCACCCGCCGATCCACCCGACCGAGGAGCTCCCCTCGCGGTCGGCGCTCTCGGATCGGGAGTGGAAGCTCTACGAACTCGTCGTGCGCCGATTCTTCGCGACCGTCGCGGAGCCGGCGGAGTGGGCACACCTCAAGGTCGTCGCGGGGATCGACGCGGAGTCGACGTTGGGCGAACGGCTCGCGCTGAAGGCGAACGGGAAACGACTGGTGGAGCCGGGCTACCACGCGGTCTACCCCTACCACAACACCTCGGAGAACTACGTCCCGGCCGTCGAGGAGGGCGAGGAGCTCTCGATCGCGGAGAGCCGCTCGGAGGAGAAGGAGACCCAGCCCCCCCGCAGGTACGGCCAGTCGCGGCTGATCGAGACGATGGAGTCGCTGGGGTTGGGGACGAAGGCGACCAGACACAACATCATCGAGAAGCTCTACGACCGGGGCTACGTCGAGGACGACCCGCCGCGACCGACACGGCTCGCGACGGCGGTCGTGGAGGCCGCCGAGGAGTACGCCGACCGGGTCGTGAGCGAGACGATGACCTCCCAGCTGGAGTCGGACATGGCGGCCATCGCGAGCGGCGAGAAGAGCCTCGACGAGGTGGCGAGCGAGTCCCGAGAGATGCTCGAGGCCGTCTTCGACGACCTCGAACGCTCGCGCGAGGAGATCGGCGAGCACCTCCAGAAGTCACTGAAGGCCGATAAGACGCTCGGGCCGTGTCCGGACTGCGGCGACGACCTGCTGGTGCGACGAAGCCGGCGGGGATCGTACTTCGTCGGCTGCGACGGCTACCCCGACTGCGAGTACACCCTCCCGCTGCCGAACCAGGGGAAGCCGCTGATCCGCGAGGAGCGCTGTTCGGAACACGGGCTGCGCGAGGTGAAGATCCTCGCGGGACGGAGCACGTTCGTCCACGGCTGTCCGCAGTGCAAGGCCGACGAGGCCGACGAGGCCGACGACGAGGTGATCGGGTCCTGTCCGGAGTGCGGAGAGGGCGCGGCGTCGGAGACGTCGCGAGGCGAAGACGGCGACGCCGTCGAAGCGGAGGGCGGAGAGCTGGCGATCAAACAGCTGAGAAGCGGCTCGCGCCTCGTCGGCTGTACGCGCTACCCGGACTGCGACTACTCGCTGCCGTTGCCGCGCCGGGGCGAGATCGAGGTGACCGACGAGCGCTGTGCCGAACACGACCTGCCGGAACTCGTCGTCCACAACGGGGACGAGCCGTGGGAGCTCGGCTGTCCGATCTGCAACTTCAGGGAGTACCAGGCGAACCAGGCCGGCGACGACGACCTGGAGTCGCTTCCGGGTCTCGGGGCGAAGACGGCCGAGAAACTCGCCGCGGCGGGCATCGAGAGCGTGAGCGATCTGACGGGCGCCGAGCCGGAGACGGTCGCCGGGTCGGTCGAGGGCGTCAGCGAGGACCGGGTTCGAAAGTGGCAGGCCGAGGCGGGCTGATCCCGTGAGGCCCACAGATTTCCGTCGCACATGACCGGTCCCGAGACCTTTCGGACCCTGACGTACAACGTCAGGTACGACACCGACGCCGACGGCGAGCACGCCTGGAGGCACAGGCGAGAGCGGGTCGCCCGGACGGTCCGGTTCAACGCGCCCGACCTCGTCGGGCTCCAGGAGCCGCTCACCCACCAGTTCGAGTACCTCGGTGAGCGACTCTCGGCGTTCGCCTGGTTCGGCCGCGGCAGGCTCTCGAGCGGTGAGGGCGAACACTGCCCGATCGGCGTCCGGCGGTCGCGCTTTTCGATCGAGGAGACGGGGACGATCTGGCTCTCGGAGTCCGGCGAGGAAGGGAGCGTCGGCTGGGACGCGAAACTCCCACGGATCCTGACCTGGGCGCACCTCCGGGACCGACGGACCGGCTCGCCGCTCGCGATCTGTAACGTCCACTTCGACCACGTGGGCGAGGATGCGAGACGCGAGAGCGCCCGACTGATCGCCGCGCGTCTCCCGGAGATCGCAGCGGGTCGCCCTGCGATCGTCGTCGGCGATCTCAACTGCACCGAACGGGACGAGCCGTACGCGATCCTGACGGACCCGGACGGCCCGGTCGAACTGGTCGACGCGCGCTACGCCTCCGAGACGGGCCACCACGGGCCGACGACGACCGTGACGACCTTCGAGGATCGGGTCCAGGAGCGGAAGATCGACCACGTGTTCGTGAGCGCGGCGCTTTCGGTCTCCCGGCACGGGGTCTGTGCGGACCGCTACGACGGGGGCTACCCGTCGGATCACCTGCCGGTGCTGGCCGAGCTGTCTGTCGGAGAGTGACGACAGACGTATTCAGAAGGGTTTTACGCGCTACTCGGGATTGGGTGGCTAATGAGCGCGCCGTGGGCAGACTGGGACCACATCGTGAAGATCGACCCGGACAAGGAGCTGGCGCCGGGCGATACGTTCGAGGACGTCTGTCGGACCGGCACCGACGCGATCGAGATCGGCGGCACGCTCGACGTGACGGCGGACAACACACGGCGGATCATCGACGCCTGCAAGAAGTACGACGTTCCCCTCTATCAGGAGCCTTCCAACCCCGCGGTCGTCGTCGACGACGACGCGCTCGACGGCTACCTCGTCCCGATCGTGCTGAACGCGGGCGACATCTTCTGGGTCGTCGGCGCACACAAGGAGTGGATCCGGATGGAAGAGAGCCTCGACTGGGAGAAGACGAACACCGAGGCGTACATCGTGCTCAACCCGGAGGCGAGCGTCGCGGCGCTCACCGAGGCCGACTGCGAGCAGTCGCCCGAGGACGTCGCCGCCTACGCCGCCGTGGCCGAACGGATGCTCCACCAGGAGATCGTCTACGTGGAGTACTCGGGGACGTTCGGCGACCCAGAGACGGTCGCCGCGGCGCAGGACGCCCTCGACGAGTCGGTGCTCTTCTACGGCGGGGGGATCACCGGCTACGACTCGGCGTACACGATGGCCGAACGCGCCGACGTGATCGTCGTCGGCAACCTGCTGCACGACCGTGGTGCCGACGTGGTCGCCGAGACGGTCGACGCCGCGAAGGAGGCGTAGATCGGTACCTCCGGACGTCGAGCCCCTCGACGCGTTCGAACCGATCGACGTCTCGTGTTACGACCGACTCTCCTACGACGAGTGCGCTCGCGGCGACGATGCGGTAACTCACGCCGATCGGTTTCCCGTCGTCTCGTACGTCTCGCCGAGCCGGCTCGTCTTCGTCCCCGTGTGCACACCTTCGTGTGCGGTGAAGTGAGTCGTTCGCCCTCCGAGAGGAAGGTCTCGCTCGCGAGTTCGGAACCGGGAATGACAGCGTTTACGTACGACTCGGCGAAACCGCAGGTATGCAGAACCGAACCTACACGGCCGACTGCGAACCCGGAGAGTCGGTCACCGTCGCCGGCTGGGTCCACGAGGTCCGCGACCTCGGTGGGATCGCCTTCCTGATCCTCCGAGACAAGACCGGAAAGATCCAGGTCAAGTTCGAGAAGGACGAGATGGACGACGATCTCGTCGAGACCGGCCTCGCCGTCGCCAGGGAGAGCGTCATCTCGGTCTCGGGGCTCGTCGAGGAGGAACCACGCGCGCCGACCGGCGTCGAGGTCACCCCCGAGACTGTCGAGGTGCTCGCCGCCGCGGAGCCGAGTCTCCCGCTCGATCCCTCCGGGAAGGTCGACGCCGAACTCTCGACCCGGCTCGACAACCGGACGCTCGACGTCCGCCGCGAGGAGACCAAGGCGGTCTTCGAGGTCCGCGGGGAGATCCTCCGATCAGTTCGCGAGTTCTTCCGGTCGGTCGGCTGCACGGAGATCAACACGCCGAAGATCGTCGCCACGGGTACCGAAGGCGGCACCGAACTGTTCCCGATCACCTACTTCGGGGAGGAGGCGTTCATGAACCAATCTCCTCAGTTGTTCAAGCAGCTGATGGTCGGGAGCGGACTGGAGCGGGTCTTCGAGATCGGGCCGATCTTCCGGGCGGAGGAGCACAACACGCCCCGACACCTGAACGAGGCGACGATGATCGACTTCGAGTCGGCGTTCGTCGACCACCACGAGGCGATGGACGTCTGCGAGGGCACGCTGAAGGCGGCCTACCAGGGTGTCGCGGAGAACTGCGGGGCACAGCTCGAGACGCTCGGGCTCGCCGAGGAGTTCTCGGTGCCGGACGAGGAGTTCCCCCGGCTGACCTACGAGGAGGCGATCGAGCGGGTCAACGCGACCGGCGCGCTCGACGTCCAGCTTGTGTGGGGCGACGACCTCTCGACAGAGGCCGAGCGGGCGCTCGGCGAGGACGTCGGCGGGCACTACTTCGTCACCGACTGGCCCAGCGAGGTCAAGCCCTTCTACATCCAGGACTACGACGACGACCCCGACCTCTCGAAGGGCTTCGACCTGATGCACCCGCGGATGGAGCTCGTCTCGGGCGGCCAGCGCGAACACCGGTACGAGGAACTGGTCGCCGGGTTCGAACAGCAGGGGCTCGACCCCGCGCAGTTCGACTACTACACCGAGATGTTCAGGTACGGGATGCCGCCACACGCCGGCTGGGCCTACGGCGTCGAACGGCTCGTGATGACGATGCTCGGGCTGGAGAACATCCGCGAGGCCGTTCTCTTCCCACGAGATCGCCAACGACTGAGTCCGTAGACAACGGCCTCTCTGCTCTGTTAATTCTCACGGAGCCAGTTTTCTCCTGTCCACCACTATCGATCGGATCGTCGTTCGGCCGCCGCCTCGATCAGTTCGTACGCCCTCTCGCGGAGCTCTCCGGTCATGTGTAGTCCGTGACTATCGATTCGTCTGACGAGTTCTTTCGCCGCCTGTTCGTCTTGTTCGGACTCGACAGCCCGAACGATTACGCCGACCGTTCCGGTCACGGTCGCTCCGAGACCGTCTGCTACCGTTCGCACTCGTCGGTCGTCCGAGACGACGCCGATCGAACCCACCGGGAATGCGGTGGATACGAGAACGCCGGCGATAATCTGGACGTCCCCGTTTACCCCTTTCTCACCGAGGAGCTCTTTCGCATGCTCGACCCTCATTGCGCTCGAAACCGGCCGAATGAGGACGTCCTCCCGTTCGCAGAACCGTTCGACGTTCGTCCGTGCGGGCTCGGTGGTCACCTCCCTCAGCACTGCTTCGGGGACGACGAGTCGCCCGTCGAAGGTCGTGAGGAGGTCCAGTTCGCCGACCGTACCGAGTGCGATGAGTGTTGTCGCGTCGACGTAGACGTCCATCAGAGGTCGGACGCGGATTCGGCATCGTGTTCGAGGTCGTCGGGGGTGAGCTGGTGAGTGAGGTTCCTCTCCCTGGCGATCTCAAGCCACTCCGCGATGCTCACCCCGGCGACACGGGCGGCTTCGTTTACCGACACCTCCCCCGACTGGTATCGCTGTATCGCGACCTTCACCCTGAGTTCGCGGAGCCCCTCGTCCAACGCTC
>SKWB01000200.1 GCA_007129135.1 Halococcaceae archaeon
CCCGCGAGGACGAACGCGACGTCGAGACCGCCCATCCAGCCGGGGAGGCCGAGCTGGATCGGCGGCAGCGGCGGCGAGAGCGGCGTCGCGAGCACCGCCGCGAGCGACGGCGAGAGCGAGAGGAAGAAGGTGAAGTAGTGCGCGAGGTGGTAGCCGGCGGCGATGGCGAGCAGCGGCGGCGCGAACCGGACCGCGAGATACCGGGCGGAGAGGTAGCTGTCGGCCGTCCGTCGCGCCCAGACGGTCGCGAGCCAGTAGGCCCCGACGAACAGCCCGAAGCCGGCGACCAGGAGGAGGAGGTAGACGACGCTCGGGGGGAGGCCGAGGCCGACGGCCCACGAGACGGTCGCGACGCCCGGCGGCGTGGTGACGAAGCCGCTGTAGGTGAGCTCCCAGACGAGCGCGATGACGAACGCGACGCCGCCGGTCCCGGTGACGACGTCGGCGTCGCGGAGGCGCGCGCCGGGGAGGACGAGTTCGTACCCGTCACTCGTCCGCTGGACGGGGGCGACGGCCCCGAACAGGCGAAAGAGCACCGCGAGTGGGTCGGCGTGACGGAACCAGTCGGCGGGGCCGAAGACGACCCCGCCCGCGACGGTGTAGAGGGTGTAGCAGACGACGACGACCGCGAGGGTCTCGGGCACGTCGATCACCGGGACGACGATCTCGACCCAGATGAGCGCGAGCAGTCCGCCGACCGCGGGCCACGTCCCGAGACGCGCCGGATAGGGCAGGTAGCCGTTGGGGAGCGCGCTCGCGATCCGTCTGAACGGGTCGAGCGCGTCGTACGGGTTGACGAGGAGGTACGAGAGCATCACCAACCCAGCCCTGCCGCCGACGAAGACGACGAGGACGCCGAAGTTCGCGTTGCCGAGTCCCGGCCCGGTCGCGGCGAGGACGACCACACCCACGAGGAGGAGGACGCCGAGGAGGCCGACCGCGAGGTCGACCGGCCGGGGCCCCCTGTACGGGAGCGAGCGGTGCCAGGCGTGGAGCGTGTCGACGAACGCCCTGTCGGTGACGAACGTCGCGAGCAGTCCTGAGGCCCCGATCACCGCGCCGCCGGTCGCGAGGAAGAGCCACGTCGGCACGTCGAGGTCGCCCCCGTCGTCCTGGAGGCCGGTCGCGACGTTGCTCGCGGTCGCTACGTCCGCCGCGAGCGGGAAGAGGAGGGCGCCACAGAGGACGGCGACTCCGACGGGGAACCGACGCTCCGCGCGCATTCAGCCCCGATCGTCCCCGACCTCGTCGAGCAGGCCGTCGACCAGCCGCATGAACCGGTCGACCATCCTGTCGGGGAAGCTCGGTGAGGTCCGTCTGAGCAGGCGGGCGGTCCGTTCGGGGTGGGTCAACGAGAGCAGCACACGCCCCCGTTCGTCCTTTCGTTTCTCGACGAGCTCCTGTTCGGCGAGGTGCGAGAGGTGCCACTCGAGCGTGCTCCGTGCGACGCCGAGTGCGCTCGCGACCCGTTCGGGGCGGGCGGGGTCGTGTTCGAGGAGATAGAACATCGTCTCGCGGGCGGTCTCGCGGCGAAGGAGCGCGAGCGCGCTCCGCTCCCACGCGTCGTATCCGGGTGGGTAGTAGTGGCTCCGACCGTAGAGACGTTCGACGGTCACCTCGCCCTCGCCGAGCAGACGGCGAAGGTGGTACTGGAGCTGACCCGGGGCGAACTCCGTCTCGCGGACGAGCGCGTTGAAGTGGATTCCCGGCGTCTCCCCGACGTGTGTGCGGATCCGCTCTCGGGTGGTCGTCATGGCGGGTCGTCTGGTCGGGGTAGGGCCTCGGAACTACAAGAGGGCCCCGACTTCGAGGCGAGGAGAAAGAGATAGGCGTCGACCACACGAACCACGGTCATGGTTACGGCGCTCGTCCCCATCCAACCGGTGACGCTTCACTCGCCGGTGTTGCTCTCGGTGCTCGGGCTGGCGGCGCTCGGGACGACCGCGGTGTTCGTCCTCGGTCTCGTGGCCTACCGCCGCCGCCCGACCCGACCCTACCTGCTGGTCACGCTCGCGCTCGGTATGCTCGTCGCCCGAACGATGGTGGGTCTCGCGACCGTCTTCGGCCACGTTCCGATGCCGGCCCACCACCTCGTCGAACACGGCCTCGACTTCCTGATCGCCACCTTCGTCCTCGCCGCCGTCTACACGGCAGGGGACGCCGACAGCTCCGCCGCTCGGTGAGCCATTCCTTGACGATCGTTCATCAATGACACTAGGAACATAATATGACATAAACACACCCTTATACCTTGAGGGGCAGTCTGAAATAGACGCCTGTCCAGTTTCCCACATGGCTAGGCATTCTCTAGAGGGACCCACCGCTCCTCGGACGGGACTGGCAGACCCCGACGACGAGCGGTCGAACTGTGGCGTGGGCGTGGTGATGGATCTCGACGGCGAGCGAAGCCACGAGACGGTCGCCGACGGCCTTACGCTCCTCGTGAACCTCGAACACCGCGGGACGACCGGTGCGGAGGAGAACACCGGCGACGGCGCGGGTATCTCGCTCCAGCGACCGGATCGGTTCTTCGACGCGGTCCTCGACGCCGACCTCCCCGAGACCTACGCGGTGGGCTCGCTCTTCTTTCCCCGCGACGAGGCCACCCACGGCCCGCTCAAGGAGCTGATCGAGGGGACGCTCTCCGAACACGGTCTGTCCGTGCTCGCCTGGCGCGACGTCCCGACCGACAACTCGACGATCGGCGAGACGGCGCTCGCCTCCGAGCCGTCCGCCGTCCAGTGTTTCGTCGTCCCCACCACCGGGGGGGACACGGAGGCGTTCGACCGCGCGCTCTACGTGGGTCGACGAGCGGTCGAGACACAGGTCGCCGAAGCGGTCGAAGCGGGCCGCGAGGCCTGGGATCGGTTCTACGTCTGCTCACTCGACCGGCAGACAGTCGTCTACAAGGGCCTCCTGAAGGGCGAGCAGCTTTCGACCTACTACCCGGACCTGACCGACGAGCGCGTCGAGTCGACGTTCGTGATGGTCCACGAGCGGTTCTCGACGAACACGCTCGGCGCGTGGCATCTCGCCCACCCCTACCGGAAGATCGTCCACAACGGCGAGATCAACACGATCCAGGGCAACGTCAACTGGATGCGCGCCCGGGAGAACGACCTCTCGCACCCCGACCTCGACGCCGAGGCGATCACGCCCGTCATCGGCGACCCGAACCAGAGCGACACCGCCTGCGTGGACAACGCGCTCGAACTCCTCTTGCAGGGCGGACGCGACCTCCCGCACGCGCTCCGGATGCTCATCCCCGAGGCCTGGCGCGACCCCGAGAACGGCGTCTCCCCCGAGCGGCAGTCGTGGTACGACTTCCACGCCTCGCTCGTCGAGCCGTGGGACGGCCCCGCGCTCGTCTGTGCGACCGACGGCGAGCGCGTCGGTGCGGTGCTCGACAGGAACGGGTTCCGACCGTGCCGGTACGACCTCACCACCGACAACACGCTGATCATGGCGAGCGAGGTCGGCGCGCTCGAGCGTCACCCCGCCGAGATCAGAGAGCGCGGCCGGCTCCAGCCGGGCCAGCTCTTCCTCGCCGATCCGGCCGAGGGGAGAGTCGTCCCCGACGAGGAGGTGTTCGCCGACCTGACCGACGAGCGCTACGCCGAGTGGGTGTCGGACGAACAGGTACGCCTCGCGAACGCCGCGGAGGACGACCTCACGCTCGCTCCCCTCGACGGGGAGCTCCGCTCGCTCCAGGCGGCGTTCGGCTACACCCACGACGAGCTCGACAACCTCGTCGAGCCGATGGCGAGGAAGGGGAAGGACCCGATCGGCTCGATGGGCGACGACACCCCGATCTCGGTGCTCTCGGAGTACAACCGCCCGCTCCCCTCGTACTTCAAACAGCTGTTCGCGCAGGTGACGAACCCGCCGCTCGACTACATCAGGGAGAAGCTGGTGACGAGCCTGGAGACGCGGCTGGGTAACCAGCGCAACCTGCTCGCCGAGTCGCCCGACCACGCCCGCCAGCTGGTCTGTCCCTCGCCGATCCTCTCCGACGCACAGACGGCCGCGATCAAGGGCCTCGACCACGAGGGGGTCTCGACACGCGTGCTCGACACGACCTACGGCGAGGGCGAGGATCTCGAGGGCGCGGTCGAGCGCCTGCGGGAGGAGGCGAGCGAGGCGATCGAGACCGGCTACGAGATCGTCGTCCTCTCGGACCGCGAGACGAGCGCCGAGCGGGTGGCGATCCCGGCCCTGCTCGCGACCGGCGCGGTGCACCACCACCTCGTCCGGGCGGGACTCAGGAACCGTGTCGGCATCGTCGTCGAGTCGGGCGATCCACGAACGGTACACCAGGTCGCGACGCTGATCGGCTACGGCGCGGGTGCGATCAACCCGTATCTCGCCTACCGCTCGATAGCGGACCTGGTCGCCGGACCCGACGGCGCGAACGAGGAGGCGGCGATCGAGTCCTACGTCGGCGCGCTCGAGGACGGCCTGCTGAAGGTGATGTCGAAGATGGGCATCTCCACGGTCGCGAGCTACCAGGGCGCACAGATCTTCGAGGCCGTCGGCCTCGACTCGGAGTTCGTCGCCGAGTACTTCGAGGGGACCGAGGCGCGCACGGAGGGCATCGGGATCGCGGAGATCGAAGAGGACCTGCTCGCGCGCCACGCCGTCGGCTTCGGCGCGGACCCCGAGATGGACCGATACGGCGAGTTCGAGTTCCGCTCGGGCGGCATCCACCACCAGTGGAACCCGAAGACGGTCGGCGCGCTCCAGCAGGCGGTGCGGGCCGGCGACTACGAGCGGTATCTGGAGTTCGCCGAGCTGATCAACGACCAGAGCGAGACGCTCCAGACGCTGCGCGGGCTGCTCGCGTTCGACTCCGAGGGCAGGGAGTCGATCCCGATCGAGGCGGTCGAACCCACCGACGAGATCGTGAAACGCTTCTCGACGGCGGCGATGTCCCTGGGGAGCCTCTCGCCGGAGGCTCACGAGAACAACTCGATCGCGATGAACCGGATCGGGGGGAAGTCGAACTCCGGGGAGGGTGGGGAGCCACCGGAGCGTTTCGGCACCGAGCGCGAGTGTAACGTGAAGCAGGTCGCCTCGGGGCGCTTCGGGGTGACGAGTCACTACCTCGCCTCGGCCGACGAGCTCCAGATCAAGATGGCCCAGGGCTCGAAGCCCGGCGAGGGCGGTCAGCTCCCCGGCCACAAGGTGAACGAGATGATCGCTTCTGTCAGATATTCGACGCCCGGGGTCGAACTCATCTCGCCGCCGCCGCTGCACGACATCTACTCGATCGAGGACCTGAAGGAACTCATCCACGACCTGAAGGCCGCGAACCCCGAGGCGCCGATCAACGTCAAACTCGTGAGCGAGGCCGGCATCGGCACGATCGCCGCGGGGGTCGCGAAGGCGAACGCCGACACGGTCCACATCTCCGGCGACTCCGGGGGCACCGGCGCGAGCCCGCGGACCTCGATCAAGCACGCGGGCCTGCCCTGGGAGCTCGGCCTCGCCGAGGCGAACCAGATGCTCCACCGAACGGGCCTCCGCTCGCGGATCCGCGTGAGCACCGACGGCGGACTGAAGACCGGCCGCGACGTCGCGGTCGCGGCGCTCCTGGGTGCCGAGGAGTACATCTTCGGGACCGCCTCGCTCGTCACGAGCGGCTGCGTGATGGCGCGGCAGTGTCACAACAACACCTGTCCGGTGGGCGTGGCGACCCAGCGCGAGGAGCTCCGCGAACGGTTCCCCGGCGAACCCGACCACGTCATCAACTACATGCTGTTCATCGCCGAGGAGCTTCGCGGTATCATGGCAGAGCTCGGGTTCGCCACTGTAGAGGAGATGGTCGGCCACGTCGAGTGTCTCCGCCAGCGCGAGGACGTCACCCACCCGAAGGCGCGCAAGGTCGACCTCTCGACGGTGCTCTACGACCCCAGAGAGGGCGACGACTCGACGAAGACACGCGAGCAGACCCACGAGATCGACCGACAGCTCGACTGGGAGCTGCTGGAGGTCGCTGACGAGGCGATCGACGGCGGCGAACCCGTCTCGATCGAGACGGAGATCACCAACACGGATCGCGCGGTCGGCGCGCTCCTCTCGAACCGCGTCTCGCGCGCTCACGGGAGCGAGGGCCTCCCCGAGGACTCGATCGGCGTCTCGCTCTCCGGAACCGCGGGCCAGAGCTTCGGGGCGTTTCTCGCCCCCGGGATCTCGATGTACCTCACCGGCGTCGCGAACGACTACGTCGGCAAGGGGCTCTCCGGCGGGAAGATCGTCGTCGAGACGCCCGCAGACGCCGCCTACGAGGCGGCCGAGAACGTCCTGATAGGGAACGTCGCGCTCTACGGCGCGACCGGGGGCGAACTCTACGTCAACGGCATGGCTGGCGAGCGCTTCGGCGTCCGGAACTCGGGCGTGAAGGCGGTCGTCGAGGGCGTCGGCGACCACGGCTGTGAGTACATGACCGGGGGCGTCGTCGCCGTCCTCGGCGGCACGGGCAAGAACTTCGCCGCGGGGATGAGCGGGGGCGTCGCCTACGTCCACGATCCCGCTGGCGACCTGGAAGAACGGATCAACGACGGGATGGTGAGCCTCGCCGACCTCGGCGAGCGCGACGAGCGGATGCTCCGCCGGCTGGTCGAGAACCACGCGAGCTACACGGACAGCGAGCGCGCGGCGGCGATCCTGGAGAACTGGGACGAGCGCGTCGCGGAGTTCGTCACCGTGATGCCCGACCCGTACGAGAGCGCGCTCGCCGAGGGCGCAGCGGACGTCCGCGACACTCCGCCCGCCGCCGCGGCGGCGGCGAGCGAGCCCGGCGCGAACACCGTCGTCTCGGGCGACGACTGAACGGGCTTATCACCCCCTCGCCCCTCCACCCGGCGATGACCGTCGTCCTCTGTGGGATCGGCGCCGACTCGACGAACGTCGGGACCCTCGCGCCGATTCGCACCGACGGAACGTTCGAGTACGTCCCGATCCCGGAGAAGACCGAGACGACCGAGGAGCTGACCTTCGGGACCTGGCCGCTCTCGACGGGTGAGACGGCCGCCGACCTCACCTCCTCGATCAGACCGCGACCGATCACGGAGCCGGCGTTCCGGACCGATCCCGAGGAGTGGCCGCTCCACCACGACCCGAACTTCGAGGCGCTCACTTACGGCGAGCACCGACCGGCGTACGTCGACCGGCTCTCGCGGCTCTCCTCGGGTGATCTCGTCGGCTTCTACGCTGGATTGCGTGACGAGGAGGGCCGCGCCCATCGGTACCTGATCGGCTGGTTCTCGGTAGAGCAGGTCCACCTGGTCGACCCGGGCGACCGCGCGGCGGCACGTCGGGCGTTCGCCGCCTGTCCGGAGAACGCCCACGCCAAGCGTGCCGAGGGTGACGAGCCGTACGTCGACGACCGGCGGATCGCGGTCGTCGAGGGTCGCGAGCCGGGCGGACTGGTGGAGCGGGATCCGCTCCGGCTGAGCGAGTACGCGGTCGCGCCCGGGAACTCCGTCGCGCAGTACTACCTCCGTGGGTCGGTCCGCGACGCGCTCCGTGTGACCGAGGGGAGAGAGAACATGCAGTTCAAACCCGCCTATCTCTGTGAGTGTCCGGCAGCCGGGTTCGCGGAGCGAGTCGACGCCCTTCGGTAGCTCCGCACGTTCGTCTCGCGGGGACGATCGGACCGGTCGAGGTGAGGAACGCTCCGGTCCGATTCCCCCCCCTCGAACCCGACACTGTCACGGTCGTTCGTCGGAAATGCAGCGCGCGCACCAGACGGGCGGCCCGCTAAGTAGCGTCGCCCGCTCCGGTTCAGTACGATGTCACTCGAAGGCGAGAACGCGCCCGACTTCACGCTCGAGAGCACCGCCGGCGAACCGATCACGCTCTCGGAGACGCTCGAGGAGGGCCCGACGGTCGTGGTCGTCAACCGCGGCCACTGGTGTAGCTTCTGTGCCGAACAGCTGGGGACGTTCAGCGAGGTTTCCTACGACCTCTGGTTCAACGACAGCGTGGATATACTCCCCGTCGTGACCAGCCCGCTCGGGAAGGTCACCGAGATGCGCGACCGGTACGACCTCGATATTCAGCTGCTCGCCGACCCCGACGGCGAGATCGCGGACCGGTACAGCGGCACCGAGGAGACGAGCCACGGCGTCACGGGGATCTCGGCGGTCTACGTGATCGACTCGGAGGGACAGGTCCGCTACGAACAGGTCGCAGAGGACGTCACCGACCGGACCTACGGGAACTGGGTCCGCTACTTCGTGCGCAACGAGTTCGAAGACCCCTTCTGAAACCGCCGGGACTATGCGACCGCCGGCCGAGGCCTCCACATGGACACGGCACTCGTCGTCGGGGGGACGCGTTTCATCGGCCGACACACGGTGAGCGAGCTACTGGACCACGGCTACCGGGTGACGATCTTCAATCGGGGGAACCACGAGAACCCGTTCGCCGAGGACGACCGCGTGACCCACGTCGCGGGCGACCGCACGGATCGGGAGGCGCTCGCGAGGGCGGCCGAACGCGACCCGGACCTCGTGGTCGACTGCGTGGCG
>SKWB01000246.1 GCA_007129135.1 Halococcaceae archaeon
CTCGACCTCGCGGACCTCTCGTCGGTCCGCTCGTTCGCGAGGCGCTTTCGCCGGGACAACCGTGAGCTACACGTCCTCTGCAACAACGCGGGGGTCATGGCGATCCCCCGACGCGAGACGGTCGACGGCTTCGAGACCCAGTTCGGCGTCAATCACCTCGGGCACTTCGCGCTTACCGGGATACTGCTCGACCGACTGCGGGAGACGCCGGGCGAGACGCGCGTCGTCACCCAGAGCAGCTACTACCACCGGCGTGGGCGGATCGACTTCTCCGACCTCGACGGCGAGCGCTCGTACGACAAGTGGGCGGCCTACGCCCAGTCGAAGCTCGCGAACGTGCTGTTCGCGACCGACCTCGACCGCCGGCTGCGTGCGGCGAACGCGAGCGTCGAGAGCGTAGCCTGTCACCCGGGGTACGCCGCGACCGATCTCCAGCGGCGAGGGCCGGAGATGGAGGGGTCGTGGCTGCGGCTCCGGGCGATGTCACTGGCGAACGCCCTGTTCGCGCAGTCGGCCGACCGGGGAGCGCTCCCGATGCTCTTCGCCGCCACGGAACCCGAGGTCGACGGCGGCGAGTACGTCGGCCCCGGGGGCTTCCTGAACGTGCGGGGACCGCCGGCGGTCCAGGAGCAGAGTGCCCGCTCCAGGGACGAGGAGCTCGCGAGGCGGCTCTGGGCGGTCTCGGTCGAGCGGACGGGCGTCGCGTTCGACCTCCCCGATTCTACCCACTGATCCGACCGAGGTCGGACCGCCGACGGGCCGAACGTGGGGTATAAGCCGTCTCCTCGTGACCCTCCTCCATGTCACCGTTCGAGCGGGCGGAGTACGAGCGCCGCGTCGAGGCGACGAAGGAGCGGATGTACGAGAAGGGCATCGAGACGCTCTTTCTGGCCGATCCGGCGAACATGAACTACCTCACCGGCTACGACGGCTGGTCGTTCTACGTTCACCAGGGCGTGATCGTCTCGCTCGAGCTCGACCAGCCGGTCTGGATCGGCCGCGAGATGGACAAAAACGGCGCGCGGGCGACCGTCTGGATCGACGGGGAGAACGTCCACTCCTACGGCGACGACCACGTCCACTCGCCGGTCGGCAAACACCCGATGGACGCCGTCGCCGCGCTCCTCTCCGACCTCGGTCTCGATGGCTCGACGATCGGCGTCGAGATGGACGCCTCGTACTACACCGCACGGTCGCACGAACGGCTCACCGACCACCTCCCGAACGCGGCGTTCGTCGACGCGACGCTACTCGTCGGCTGGGTCCGGAGCGTGAAGTCCGAGGCCGAACTCCGGTACATGAGACAGGCCGCCGAACTCTCCGAGCGGGCGATGCGCGCCGGGATCGACGCGATCGGCGCGGGCGTTCCGGAATCGGAGGTCGCAGCGGAGATCTACCACACGCTGATCGCCGGCACCGACGAGTTCGGCGGGGACTACCCCTCGATCGTCCCGCTGATGCCCTCCGGTGAGCACACGGGCACGCCGCACCTCACCTGGTCGGACGAGCCCTTCTCCGAGGGCGATCCGGTCATCATCGAACTCTCGGGCTGTCGTCACCGGTACCACTCGCCGCTCGCCCGGACGGCCGTGATCGGCGAGCCCTCGGAGGAGATGCAGCGCGTCGCGGACGTCGTCGTGGAGGGTCTGGAGGCGGCGATCGGTGAGGCGAAACCGGGGGTCACGTGCGAGGCGGTCGAACGGGCCTGGCGCGAGACGATCGCCGAACACGGCATCGAGAAGGAGTCACGCATCGGCTACTCGATGGGACTGGGCTACCCGCCGGACTGGGGCGAGCACACGGCGAGCCTGCGCCCGCAGGACGAGACGGTGCTGGAGGAGGACATGACGTTCCACGTCATCCCGGGGATCTGGTTCGACGAGTTCGGCGTCGAGATCAGCGAGACGATCCACGTCGGGAAGAGCGGTGCGGAGGCGCTCGCCTCGTTCCCCCGGGAGCTCTTCTCGGTCTGATTTCCCGCGCTCACTCCGGCGCGGAGACGACGTTCTCCAGCCCCTCGAACGAGCCCGTCTCCTCCAGTCGCCGGACGTTCCCCGCGACGATCTCCGCGAGCCGCTCCCAGTGTCGCGGCGTGTGACCGCCCGTGTGCGGCGTAATGAGGACGTTCTCGAAGCGCCAGAGCGGGTGCTCGGGCGGGAGGGGTTCGGGATCGGTGACGTCGAGGGCCGCCCCCCGGATCGCGTTCACCTGGATCGCGCTCACCAGCGCGTCGGTGTCGACGATCGGCCCGCGGGCGGTGTTGATCACCACGGCGTCCGGTGGCAGGGTGGCGAACTCCGCCTCGCCGATCAGTCCCCTGGTCTCTTCGGTCAGCGGACAGGCGATCACGAGGTATTCGGTGCGCGAGAGCGCCTCGTGCAGGTCGTCCTGGTCGAAGCCGATCACCTCGTCGGTCGGTCCGCCCTTCTCGGGGGTGTAGCGCACGCCCACGGTCTCGACCTCGAAGCCCTCCAGCCGAGCCGCGACCGCCTGGCCGATCGAGCCGAGGCCGACGATCGTCACGGTCGACCCGTGGAGTTCGTGCGAGCGGAAGTGTCGCCACTCGTGGTTCTGCTTCCTGCGCCAGCCCTCGTGGAGCCGGCGGGCGAAGACGAGCACGTTCCCGACCGTCGCCTCGGCGATCCCCGGCGCGTGGATCCCGCCCGCGTTCGTCACCGCGATACCCCGCCGCTCGATCTCGTCCATCGGGAGGTGGTCGGTCCCGGCGAACGCACACGCGAACAGTTCGAGTTCCTCCGCTCGGTCGAGCAGCGCCTCGTCGATCCCGACGCCGGTGACGATCCTCGCACCGGGCACCAGGTTCCGTTCCTCGCGCGGCGTCCGCGCCAGCGCGACCTCGCGGTCCGGCAGTCGTTCGCGGAGCTCCTCGGCGTACGGCTCCATCGCGAGCCCTTCGGTTCCCTCGCGCAGCACGACGACATCCGGATCTCGTCCTTCGGCGGTCATCGCCCTCCGGTTCACGCCCATCCGACCAAAACGTTCCCGTCCCGGCCGGCTGCTCAACGAGTTATATCCCTCGCCTCCCAACCCCGAACCATGACCGATACGGACCCGCTGCTCGCGCTCAGACGCCGCCTGCATCGCTACCCCGAACCGGCCTGGTGCGAGGTCCACACGACCGGTCTCTTAGTCGAGGAGCTCGAACGGATCGACGGGGTGGAGGTCTCGGTCGGACGGGAGACGATGGACCCCGAGCACCGGATGGCGGTTCCCGAGAGCGAAGTTCTCGGGGAGTGGCACGACCGGGCGAGAGAGCGCGGCACCCGCGAGGACGTGCTGGAGGCGACCGAAGGGGGCTACACGGGCGTCGTCGCGGTGCTCGACCGGGGGGACGGACCGACGATCGGCCTGCGGGTGGACATCGACGGGCTCTACGTCGCCGAGTCCGAGGGAGAGAGCCACCGGCCCGCAGCCGAGGGGTTCCGTTCGGAGAACGAGGGTGTGATGCACGCCTGTGGGCACGACGCGCACATGGCGATCGGGGTGGGTGTGCTCGAACGCGTGGTAGAGAGCGGGTTCGAGGGGCGGCTGGTCGTCTTCTTCCAGCCGGCAGAGGAGGTCGCGGGTGGGGGGAAGCCGATGGCGTTCGGGCCGTACGCGGAGGGTTTGGAGTACTTCTTCGCCGTCCACGTCGGACTGGACCACCCGACGGGCGAGGTCGTCGCGGGGATCGTCGAACCGCTGGCGATGTGCCACCTCAAGACCGTGTTCCGCGGGCGGTCGGCCCACGCGGGACAGGCACCACAGGAGGGGAGAGACACCATCGCGGCGACCGCGACGGCGGTCTCGAACGTCAACGGGATCGCTCGACACTCCGGGGGTGCGACCCGGCTAAACGTCGGGCGGGTCGAGGCCGGGAGCGCGAGCAACGTCGTCGCGGATCGTGCGGAGGTGATCGGGGAGGTGCGCGGCGAGACGACCGAACTGATGGAGTACATGAAAGGCGAGTACGACCGGATCGTCGCGGCCGCGGCCGAGATGCACGGCTGTTCGGTCGCACAAACGGTCGAGGGCGAGTGTCCGAGATCGGACAGCGACCCCGAACTCGCGGCCGTCGTCGCCGGGGTCGCCGGGGACCACGAGATGGTCGACTCGGTGGTCGAGGAGGCGGCGTTCGGGGCGAGCGAGGACGCGACGTTCTTCATGGACGAGGTGCAACAGCGGGGCGGCCTCGCGACCTACGCGATCGTCGGCACCGACCACCCGGAGGGCCACCACTCGCCGGGCTTCGACGTGGACGAACGGTCGATCCCGATCGCCGTCGACGTACTGAGCGAGGCGATCGAACGGACGGCAGAGACGCGGCCGGCTCCCGACGGCTAGTCGTCGTCGCCGGGCACCGTGTCGGTCGGTGGTCGTTCCTTGCTCTTTCCGATGAGCACGGTCTCGTCCTGGAGGAGGACCCGGCCGTAGCTCGACCCGAACTCCTTGATCAGCCCGAGCATGGCGAGCAGGCAGACGAAGGCGAACGGGCCGCCGGTGATGATCGCGGCCGACTGGAGCGCGTCGACCCCGCCGAGGATCATGAGGATCGCGGCGGTCATCCCCAGGACGACGCCCCAGAAGATCCGGTTCAGGTTCGAGGGTTTCGCCTTCCCGCCCGTCGTCATCATCGAGACGGCGAGCGTCGAGGAGTCCGCGGAGGTGATGAAGAACGTCGTGACGAGGAGCATGAACGCGATCATGAAGACCGTCCCGAACGGGAACGCCTCGAAGAGGATGAAGCCGGTCGCCTCCGCGCCGACGTCGCCGGCCATCACGGCGCCGAAGTCGGCGACGCCCTCGTGCTGGGCCCAGACCGCGGTGCCGCCCAGCGAGACGAACCACGGGATCGTCGCCGCCGAGGTCGCGACGATGCCGGTGAACGCCACCTCGCGAACGGTCCGACCGCGCGAGATCCGGGCGATGAACAGGCCCGCGAAGGGCGACCACGAGAGCGCCCACGCCCAGTAGAACACCGTCCAGGCGTTCGTCCACTCGGTCCCGCCCTCGACGCCCGCGCCGGTGAAGAGGCTCATCGCGACGAAGTCCGAGATCATCCCCCCGATCGCCTGCGTGCCGATCAGCACGAGGAAGATCGTCGGTCCGACCAGGAGGGTCGCGACGAGGAGGACGCCGAAGAGGACCATGTTGAAGTTCGAGAGCCGGCGGATCCCCTTGTCGACGCCGAGCACCATCGAGATGGTGAAGAGCAGCGTCATCGTCGTGACGACGAGGATGATCCCCGTGTCGCCGAGATCGATCCCCCACTGGAAGCTCAGCCCCTCGACGAACTGGCTACCGATGAAGCCGAGCGAGGTCGCCACGCCGCCGATCGTCGCGAACACCGCGAGGATGTCGATCGCCTTCGCGGCCGGTCCGTCGAGGTTGTCCCTCCCGAGGATCGGCGTGAGCGCCGAGGAGACCCGCAGCGGGACGCTCTCGTAGTTGTACGCGAAGTAGCCGATCGCGATCCCCATGAGGGTGAACACCGCGAGTTGGGGTAACGCCCAGTGAAAGAGCGTCTGCTGGACCGCGATCGACATGGCGGCCCCCGACTGGCTGGAGACGTCGAACAGCGGCGACGGGTCGTCGTAGTAAAAGAGCGCCTCGGTGGGCCCCCAGAAGACCACCCCGGCCGCGAAGCCTGCGGAGTAGAGCATCGCGAAGAAGGAGAAGAAGCTGTACTCTGGGGAGTCGTCGCCGAAGGTGATCTTCCCCCACGGCCCGACGATCAGAAAGAGCAAGAAGAGCACGATCAGGAAGACGATCACCAGGAGCGCCCAGTTCAGGTACTCGAGGAAGACCGTGTTCAGCGTCCCGATCGCGGACTCGACGGTTCCCGGGCTCGCGAAGAACATCCCGATCACGCCGAGCGTCAACAGCGCTCCGAAGACGAAGACGACCGGGTCGAGCTCCTCGAAGAAGCCCTCGGAGGACCTCGACCCGCCGGCGTCAGCCATCGTCGGCCTCCGTCCGTCCCGCCCCGGTATTCGCTCCGCCGGTTTCTCCCTCCGGGGCGACCGACTCCCTCCCCCAGGAAGCGGTCACGACGCCGCCGGCCCCCGTATCCCAACTGTCTAGAGACATGATGACACGACGCATAGATGTCTATATGGGTATTGAGTGTTCCGGTGTTTCGACCCGGTCGACGGGGTTGATCGGTCACCCACGCCGTACGCGATCGGACGGACGAACACTTCACACGGGTGGAGGTCGACACGCTCATAGCCGGGGCCCGCCTCCCACCGGCATGACTGGTTCGGAGGGACCGATCGGCCGGCCCTGTCCGCTCTGTGAGACACCGATGGAGCGACGCCACTGCAAGTACGTCTGTCGGAACCACGGCGTCGTCTACGACTGTGGCGACACGTTCTGGATATAGGCCCACAGTTATACCCGCCGCGGTGCTCGGGACACGATGATGGACGACCGGGTCGAACTCGGGGTCGAACTCCTGCGGCGGGTCGAGGCGGAGCGGATCACGCTCGCCGAGGCGGTCGACCGGATCGAGACGATCACGACCGACCCGCACCTCACGCGGGATATCCTCGATCGGGCCGCGATGGCGGGGCTGGTCGACAGGGACGAGGGGATCGTCAGGCCAGAGCGCGGCGCGTTCGTCCGGTTCGAGAGCGAGGTCGTCACGAAAGAAGGGGAGTTCACCTGCCGACGTTGCGGAACCGGGATCTCGACCGGCCACTTCATCCGTCTCGACGCGGGCGAGATCGGTCCGTTCGGCTCCTCGTGTATCCGTGTCGTCACCGGGCGCGGGTCCGACTGAGTTCGTCGATCAACCGTTCGAGGAGCGCCTCCTGTCGTTCGATCGCCGCGGCCTGTCGATCCGCGGTCTCACGGAGGGTCTCGAGACGCGCTGCCAGCTCCTCGTTCGTGACGTTCGCCGGCTCGAACCCGGCGCTCGCGAGTTCCCCCACGTCCTCCCGTCGCTCACCCTCACTCGGCTTCGAACGCTCCGGCGCAGCGGTCTCCGGGCCTTCGACTCGGTCCTCCCGCGTCGCGGCCGGGTGCGCCCCTTCGTCGACCGCCGGCCGGCTGGCCGACGACTCCTGGTCTCGGTCGGCTCCCTCCACACCATCGAGACGCGGCGCATCGACGCTCAGTGGCTCGATCGGCGAGTCGAACGGGTCGACCGGCTCCGAGTCCGCTCCCTCGACCTCCTCGTCGGCGTCCCGGTCCAGATCCGCGATCGAGTCGACGCCGTGAGCGGCACAGAGCGCGCCCTCTAACCGTGCTCTGAGGACGCGAGCGGTCTCGTTCGGCGCTTTGAACCGTTCTCGCCGGCCGTCGTGCGTGAGGACGACCTCCGTCGCCACGCTCCCCTCCTCGAACGTCAGATCCGTCACCCGATCGTACTCGAACGCGACCGCCTCCTCGTCCCAGACGGCGGCACCGACGTGGGTGAGCAGCCGCCGACTCGTGACGACGACCGTGAGTTCGCTGAACCGGAACGTCTCGATCGCCCGTTCGTCCGGGTCCGTGACATCCGTGGTCGCGAGCACGCCGGCCAGTATCGCATCGAGTGCGTCGTCGACCCGCGAGGACGGTACCGAGAGGGAGTGGACCCCGTCCAGCCCACAGTCGAGTTCGATCCTCGCGTTCTTCTTCCCCTCGTCGACCGTCACCCGTTCGGCACCGTGTGGGATCTCCTCGACGGATTCGTCGCTGAGCAGGCCCTCCGCTCGGTAGACGACGGTCTTCGACCGCTGGACGAACAGTTCGTCGCCGCCGAGGTCGATACGGCTCAGGCTCCCGTCCGGATCGATCGCGTCCTCGACGAGCGCTGGAACACTCATACTAAACATATACTTTTTGATCGATATAAATCCGCCGCCCAATCGGAACGGTAAAGAGCGAGAGTCGACAATCGGCGGACGAGCCCGGGTGGCTTAGCTGGACATAGCGCCGCACTCATAGGGTTTCACGATTCGGTGTGGCACGCCTTGGAAGCCTCCCCACTCCCGCGACCTTGCCGGGTCGAACCTGGGACATGCGGAGATCGTGGGTTCGGAGCCCACCCCGGGCACTACTCAAAAACTTGTCATGCCCGCTCGCGCTCAAACGCAAACCAAGCGCGGCCTTCATATGGCTGTGCCCCGAAAATCCGAGCCCGAACCGTCGGGAGACGAAAACGAACCCGGCCTGGAATGGCGTTTCAATACGCAAACCCGCAGTAAAGCCGTACCGCGCGAAAAACACCGGGTTGGCCCCGCCGTGAGGAGTTGGCTGATTTTTTCGACACTGGCCTGCGCCATGTTTTTCATTCGTTATCGGGGTCTGCTGCCCATTTTGCACGCATCGCATTTCAAGACCGCCTCGCCGATCATTTATTTGGCGTTTCACATTCTAATTACCTTGAAAGCGTTCAAGGACTCGGTCTTCAACGGGGTGCTGTGCTTTTTGCTTCCGCCCTACGCGCTGTACTACCTGTTTCTGGTGTGCGACGATTTCTATCTGCGGGCCGTCTTCGGAGGCGTGCTTGTGGGCATCGGCGCCGA
>SKWB01000123.1 GCA_007129135.1 Halococcaceae archaeon
GTACAAGGCCGCCGCCGCGGAGATCGAGGTCGGGATCGAGCCGGCGGAGGAGGCTCCGGCGGACGATTGAGCGGGAGAGACGAAGCCGACTTCCAGCGATCGTCCGCCGGATAGGCCGAGACCGATCGGGGAGAACGTTGGGCCAACAAGCCAACGACGGAGGACGACGTCGACGGTTCGTGACCGGCACTCACGGGCGTCGAGACCGTAGCGATGAGTGATGCCCGAGTCCCGAGGAGAGGAGTGTGAGTGACCACCGGACGGCCGAGGCCTCCGGATACGGCCTCGCGATCAACCCGGCGGTCGACGGATTCGGCTCGCACGAACCGAGCGCGGTGCTCTTTCGCGACGGTACGCTCGTCTTCGGCGTCGAGGAGGGGCGGCTGGTCGGACGGAAACACGCTCCCGGGCGCTTCCCGACCCGGGCGATCCGGGCGTGTCTGGAACACGCGGACCTCTCTCTCGGGGAGATCGACGGGGTGCTGTTGCCGTGGCGGGCGGGGAGCGGGACGGACGCGGTCGAACGCCGGTTGAGGCGGATCGGGCGGCCGCTCCCGCCGATCGAGACGTTCTCGCACCACGCGTGCCACGCCGCGAGCGCGTTCTTCCCCTCGGGGTTCGAGGAGGCGCTGGTGCTCACGATCGACGCACGCGGGTCGCGACACTCGACGGTCGTCTGGCACGGCGACGGGGGTGACCTGCACCGACTCGCCGCGTACCCGGCTCCGAACAGCCTCGGCTACCTCTACGGTGCGGTGACGGGCTACCTGGGGTATCGGGTGTTCGGCGGCGAGGGGACGGTGATGGCGCTCTCGGCGTACGGCGGTCCGAACCCGGAGATCCGCTCGCGGCTCCGGGAGGTCGTCGAGACCGGTCCCGAGTACGACGTCACGGGACTGGTCGGCGGCGGCATCCCCTCGGGGATCGCCCGGCTGGAAGCGCTGTTCGAGCGGCCCCGAGCGGGACCCGCGGATCCCACCGACGCCTGGGCGTGCGACCTCGCCTTCGAGACACAACGCCTGCTCGAGGAGGTCGTCCGCTCGATCTGCCGGCGGTATCTCGACCGCCTCGGAACGGGGACCGTCTGTCTCGCGGGTGGCGTCGCGACGAACAGCGCGATGAACGGCCGGATCGCGGCCGACGCCGGTGTCTCGGGGCTGTTCGTCCCGCCGGTTCCCCACGACGCGGGTGCGCCGATCGGAGCGGGACTGCTCGCGGGTGACCGTCGCGGGTCGCCGCCCTCGGTCTACTGCGGGCCGTCGTCGTCACAGGCGGCGATCGACCGACTGCTCCGACGACGGGACATCGACGCGGACAGGCCCGAGGACCTCGCTCAACGGGTGGCGACGCGACTGGCCGACGGGGCCGTCGTCGGCTGGTTTCAGGGGCGACTGGAGATGGGGCCACGGGCGCTCGGCAACCGGTCGGTCCTCGCCGACCCCAGGGATCGGGGCGCACGCGAGCGGATCAACGCGTTCGTCAAACACAGAGCCCCCTGGCGGCCGTTCGCTCCCTCGGTTCTCGACTCGGCGGCGGACTCGCTCTTCGAGGGGAGCGTCGACCCGTACATGACGCGGACGGCCGCCGTCCGGTCGGAGGCCCGGAGGGCGATTCCCGCGACGATCCACCCCGCCGACGGCACCGCGAGGGCGCAGGCGGTCTCGCGCGAGCGAAACCCGCGGTTTCACCGACTGCTCGGCGAGTTCGAGGCATCGACGGGCGTTCCCGCGCTCCTCAACACCTCGTTCAACGACCGTGGGCGTCCGATCGTCGCGACGCCCGCGGACGCGCTCTCGGCAGCCGGCTCGATGGCCCTCGACCTCCTCGTCCTCGGTGAGGCCGTGATCGAGTGCCGGTGAGCGCGCCACGAGAGCGAACGCTACTCCTCGCGGGCCTCGATCTTCTCGAGCGAACTCGTCGACCCGCAGTCGGGACACGCCAGGACGCCTTTCACCTCGGTTCGGGCGTCGTCGTGTGGAAAGGTCGCCCCGCAGTCGGTACAGCGCGTGTTCTCCCTGCTGACCAGCGCGGTGTGCTGGCTGGGAATCCCCCGGATCACGCTCGACGCACACGAGGGACACGAGAGCCGGTCACCCTCTTCCGTGAGCGCCGCACTCCGCGGGAAGGTGGCCCCGCAGTCGACGCACCGCGCGTCGATCGGTTCGACCATTGCTATCACGTAGCGTTCCGCTGGCATCAACCTGTCGAACCACCGAGTATGACGGCGTGCTCGCGCTCACTCGACGGAGAGACCGCCGCCCGTATCGGGCTCCGTGAACACGATCTCGATCTCGAGTTCGCGCTCGCGGCGGCTGGTGAACTCGATCTCGACCTCGATCGGCTCGGCGTACTCGAACGGGATCTCCCAGTCGGTGCCCGAGACGGTCACGCGCGGACCCTCCTCGACGGCGTCGGCGAGCGCGCGGAGGAACCGGGCCGTCTCCGGCCCCGAGCGGAACACCTCGCGCTCGAAGAAGCCGTCGGTGATCACCGTTCGCTCGCGGCCGTCTCGGTCGGGGAACTCGACCGTCTCTCCCATGGTCCGAGGACGACCCTCACCGGCATAAAGCCCGACCCGGGTCGAAGATAGCTATATGCCGCCGGCCGACCACGTCGGGGTATGTCGCTCATCGACGTCTTCGGGAGTACCCCTCGCCTCCGCATCGTGCGGGAGCTGACCCGGGGTCCGATGTACGTCTCCGAACTCGCCGAGACCGTGGGAATGGACGGGGCAACGGCGGTCCACCACCTCGCGGTGCTGGAGGAGGCGGGCGTGATCGAGCCGTACAGGCAGGGCAACCGGAAGTACTACCGCCTCGTCCGTTCGGTCAGGCTCGAGGCGAGCCCCCCGCCGGAGCGCTCGTTCGTCCTCCAGGCGAGCGAACAGCCCTCGCGCTCGGACTGAGCTCGGACGCTTCGGGCGGTTCTACGGCACGCGCGCTCCTCTCAATGGATACGCTCTTGCGTTCGGGGTCCCGAGTGTGGGGTAATGAATCCTGCCCGGGGTGACGAGCGGCTAGCGGGCGTCGACGGCCGCGGTCGGGTGGTCAGTCGCGCTCGCGAACTCCCCGACGTCTCCTTCCGGGCCTTTCTCGACGCCCACGACCCCCCGAAGGTCCACTGGGCGGACCCAGAGGGGATCGAGTGCATCGGCGTCGGCGCGGCGGCGACGCTCACTGCCGACGGCGTAGGACGGTTCGAGGCGATCCGAGAGGGTGCCGAGGCCCTCTTCGAGGAGGTCGATCACGAGGGGCCGACGGAGACCAGACCCCGCCTCTTCGGCGGCTTCGCGTTCGACGCGGATCACGAGCCGATCGATCCGTGGGGGGACTTCCCCGGCGCACGGTTCGTGCTCCCGGCGGTACAGCTCACGCGCGGGCACGAGGCCGCCTGGCTCTCGGTCACCCGCTCCGACCCGGAGACGACACCCGGAGCGGTCGAACGGGCGCTCGACGCGGCGACGGACAGGATCGCCGACCTCCCGATGATGCGTGCGAGCGCGGACGCCCCCGGCGTGCGATCGACGCGTATCCGCCCCGATCGGGCGGAGTGGACCGACGAGGTCGCCCACGCGGTGAGTCGGATCGAGGCGGGCGAACTCCGGAAAGTGGTGCTCGCGACGGCGATGGAGGTCGGCCTGGAGGGCAGGCTCGACGTTCCCGCGACGCTCGAACGCCTCCGCCGGACCTACCCGAACTGCTTTCGGTTCCTGCTCCAGCCGACCGAGGAGACGAGCTTCTTCGGCCCCCCGCCGGAGCGTCTCGTCCGTCTAGAGGCGGGTCGGGTGGCGACCGAGGCGCTCGCGGGATCGGTCGGTCGGCACGAGAACCCCGAGCGCGACGACGACCTCGGCCGATCGCTGCTCGAGAGCGAGAAGCTCCAGCACGAACAGCGGCTGGTCGTGGACGCGATCTGTGAGCAGCTCCGCCCCTTCGGCGCGGTGCGAGAGGGCGAACAGGGCGTGCGGAAGCTCACGAACATCCAACACCTCCAGACACCGATCTCGATCGACTTGGATCGCGAGACCCACGTCCTAGAGATCGTCGAGGCGCTCCACCCGACCCCTGCGGTCGGGGGGTTGCCTCCCGAGACGGCGATGGAGACGATCCGCGAGACCGAGACGTTCGACCGGGGGTGGTACGCCGCGCCGGTCGGCTGGTTCGACGCCGCCGGCGAGGGCGAGTTCGCCGTCGCGATCAGGTCGGCGGTCGCGAACGGCACCCGCGCGACGCTGTACGCGGGTAACGGGATCGTCGCCGACAGCGATCCCGCGGAGGAGTGGGCGGAGATCCAGCACAAGTACCGGCCGATCCTCGACGAACTCGAATGATCCCCAACCGGAACGTCCTGTGGGGACGGGCGATCGTGGACGAGGTCGCGAAGGCGGGCCTCGACGCGGTCTGCATCTCGCCGGGGAGTCGGTCGACACCCCTCACGGTCGCGTTCGCCGAGCACAACGGGATCGACGTGTTCTCGCATCTCGACGAGCGCTCGTCCGCGTTCTTCGCGCTGGGTCGGGCGAAGGCCACTGGACGACCGACGCCGCTCGTCTGTACCTCCGGCACCGCTGCGGCGAACTTCCACCCGGCCGTGATCGAGGCCTCGCAGGCGCGGGTCCCCCTCCTCCTCCTCACCGCCGACCGCCCGCCGGAACTGCGCGACTCGGGGGCGAACCAGACGATCGACCAGGAGAAGCTCTACGGCGACGCGGTCCGGTGGTACCGCGACCTGCCGGAGCCCGAGGCCGACGACCGCAAGCTCCGGTCGCTCCGGACCGACGTCTCCAGGGCGATCTGGACGGCGGAGGGCCCCCCGCCGGGGCCGGTCCACCTGAACGTCCCGTTCCGAAAGCCCCTGGAGCCGACGGAGATACCGGACGACGTCCCAGAGGGTTTCTCCGAACGGTTTCCGCTCGCGGCCGAGGGACGAGACGGGCCGTTCGTCTCGCCGCTATCGGGAGCGCCGACGCTCGATCGGACCGATCGGGAGGCGCTCGGAGAGGCGATCCGAACGGCCGACCGAGGGCTGATCGTCGCCGGTCCCTCCGACGCCACGGACCCGACGGCGGTCGCAGAGCTCGCCGCCGCGACCGGGTTTCCCGTGCTCGCCGACCCGCTCTCGGGGGTTCGCTTCGGGACCCACCTCGCACGCGAGGCGCTGGTCGTCTGCGGGGGCTACGACTCGTATCTGGACGAGCGGGTCGTGGGACGCTGGTCGGACCCAGACCTCGTGCTCAGGGTGGGTGCACCGCCGACCTCGAAGACGCTCCAGTTCTTCCTCCGGGACTCCGGTGCCCGACAGGTCGTCGTCGATCCGGCGGGCGAGTGGCGCGAGGCGCGCTTCTCCGCGAGCGATCTCGCGGTCGCCGACCCGAACCGACTCTGTCGCGCGCTCGCGGGGCAGGTCGACGGGCCGACGGTCGATCCCGACTGGCGGGAACGGTTCTCGGAGGCCGAGACGGGCTACTGGGAGCTGATCGAGGGGGAGACGGACCGGCTCTTCGAGGGGGCGGTCCTCGCGCAGGCGTTCGAACGCGCGCCGGATCCCGGTACCGTGTTCGTCTCGAACTCGATGCCGGTCCGTGACGCGGATCGGTTCGCCCGCCCCCGTACCGCCGACCTCGCCGTCTTCGGAAACCGTGGGGCGAGCGGGATCGACGGGGTCACGAGCAGCGCGCTCGGTGCGGGGAGCGCGAGCGAGGACCCGCTCGTGCTCGTCACGGGCGACGTCGCGTTCTACCACGACGCGAACGGGCTGCTCGCGCTCTCTCGCTGCGGCGTCGACGCGACGGTCGTCCTCGTGAACAACGACGGTGGGGGCATCTTCCACCTGCTCCCGATCGAGGGGTTCGATCCGCCCTTTACCGACCAGTTCAAGACCCCCCACGGCCTCGACTTCGAGCCGCTCGGCGACCTCTACGGCTTCGCGTTCGAGCGGGTGGAGTCCGTAGAACGGTTCACCGAGGCGTATCGCGAGTCGCTCGCGAACCCGGGAACCCAGGTGATCGAGGTGCGCGTGGAGAGCGAGGCGAGCCACCGGACGCGAGAGGCGATCCACGAACGGGTCGTCTCGACGCTCAGAGGGTGATCAGGGCTGCTCTCGGTGGTCCTCCGGGTCGTGATCCTCGGGCAACCGCTGGCTGTCGACCGTCTCCCCACGGGCGCCGCGCCCGTATTCGTCTCTCGTCGCCACGACACCACAACGCCGATCGAGAAATAGCCATTCTCGACGCGCGAGAACGCCGGTAGTCGAAGCTTTTTGAACACGCCCTCGTAGTGGCCGTATGGTCTCCGAGATATTCGACCCCGATCGGTGGACGCCCGTCCCTGATTTCCAGTTCACCGACCTCACCTACCACCGCGCCCGCGACGTCGGTGCGGTCAGGATCGCCTTCGACCGCCCCGAGGTGAGAAACGCGTTCACCCCACACACCGTCGACGAACTCTACACCGCGCTCGACCACGCCAGACAGCAGACGGACGTGGGCTGTGTGCTGCTCACCGGCAACGGTCCCTCGCCGAAGGACGGCGGCTGGGCGTTCTGTTCGGGCGGGGATCAGACCGTGCGCGGGGACTCAGGGTACGAGTACACCGAGGAGAACGGTGGGAACGACGACGGAGACGCGGCGAACGCACTCGGGAGAACGGGTCGGTTACACATCCTCGAGGTCCAGCGGCTCATCCGGTTCTCGCCGAAACCGGTGGTCGCCGTGGTGCCCGGCTGGGCGGTGGGCGGGGGCCACAGCCTCCACGTCGTCTGCGATATGACGCTCGCGAGCGCCGACCACGCGAAGTTCCTCCAGACCGACCCCGACGTGGCGAGCTTCGACGCCGGCTATGGATCGGCGTACCTCGCCCGTCAGATCGGCCAGAAGAAAGCTCGAGAGGTGTTCTTCCTCGGGAAGACCTACTCCGCCGAGGAGGCCGAAGGGATGGGGATGGTGAACGAGGTCGTGCCCCACGACGAGTTGGAGGAGACGGCCCTCTCGTGGGCGGCCGAAATAGAGAAAAAGTCGCCGATGGCGATCCGGATGCTGAAGTTCGCGTTCAACGCCGCCGACGACGGAATGGTCGGCCAGCAGGTCTTCGCGGGCGAGGCCACCCGCTTGGGATACATGACCGACGAGGCGCGCGAGGGCAGGGAGGCGTTCGTCGAGAAGCGAGAGCCGGAGTTCTCGGACTACCCCTGGTACTTCTGAGACTCCCCGGCGAGCGTCCAGCCGACGAACGGCTCCTCCAACTCGACGTCGAACGCGGAGAGCACCTGCCCGAGCATCGCGTACGCCCCGGCGAGCGCGGCGACGCCGACGACCGTTTCGTCGTCGTAGTGTGTCGAGAGCCGCTCGTGGAGCGCGTCGTCGACCTCCTCGCGGACGACTGCGACAGCGTACTCGATCAGGTCCCACTCCCGCTCGTCGAACGTCTCCAGCGAGCCCTCCGAGACGGCGAGTATCTCCTCGTCGGCCACGCCGACGCCGCGGGCGATCCGGACGTGCTGGTGCCACTCGTAGGCGAACTCCGCCTCGCGCGAGACCGCGAGGATCACGAGTTCGCGCTCACGCTCACCGAGGCCGGTGTCGGTCCAGAGCGACGCGAAGAAGCCACGCAGGCCGGCGAGCACCTCCGGGTTGTTGCCGATCGACTGGTAGACGTGGAGGCGTCTCCCCTGGAGCGAGGAGACGATCAGGTCGCGGTACTCCGGCAGGAGCTCCTCGTCGGTGACGTACGGGACGCGGGCCATGCCACCGGTTCTCGGAGCGGACGGTTAACCGCTTCCCCGGAATCACAGCCCCTATGACGGTCCCGGCCCTCGCTCCGGCAATGAGTGCCGGGACGGTCGAGGTCTCCCGACCGAAGGCGTGGGTGATGGCCGCCCGGCCACAGACGCTGCCCGCGGCCGCCGCACCGGTGGTCGTCGGGACGGCGCTCGCCGTATCGGACGGCCTCTTCTCGCCGCTGCCCGCCCTGGCCGCGCTCGTCGGCGCGGCGCTGATCCAGATCGGGACCAACTTCGCCAACGACTACTACGACGCACTGAAGGGTGCGGACACGGACGACCGCGAGGGCTTCACCCGGGTCACCCAGTCCGGGCTCATCCCGCCCAGGGAGGTCAAACGCGCGATGGTGCTCACCTTCGCCGCGGCGATCCTCGTCGGGACCTACCTCGTCTACGTCGGCGGCGTCCCGATCCTCGTGATCGGCCTCGCGAGCGTCGCCGCCGGCGTCGCCTACACCGGCGGGCCGTACCCGTTCGGCTACCACGGACTCGGGGACCTCTTCGTCTTCGTCTTCTTCGGACTCGTCGCGGTCACCGGCACGTACTACGTCCAGGTCGCGGCACTCCTCGCGGAGCCGTTCCCGCTCTGGGTCCCGCCGGGAACGGTCACGGTCGATGCAGTGGTCGCGAGCCTCCCGATCGCCGCCCTTTCGACGTGTATACTCGTGGTGAACAAC
>SKWB01000218.1 GCA_007129135.1 Halococcaceae archaeon
ACGAGGTGGAGGACGGAGCCGACGACGCCACGGAGGACCAGCCCGGCTTCGGGGTGGTGGTCGCGCTCGTCGCGCTCGTCCTCGCGGGCCTGATCGCCGCGCGGCGACGGTGAACGGGAACGGTCTTCGATCGTCCGCGTCGAGGAGTTGTGACCGGCGCGCTCGTCTCGCGTTCGAGGCCTAACTGTACCGCTCTTCGGCCCACGGATCAGCCGTGTTCGAGTAGCCGCGCCGCTCCCAGAACCCCCTCTCGGGTTCGGTGAGGAAGGTCACCCCGGTGACCCACTTCGCCCCCTTGTAGGCGTAGCGGTGGGGCGTGACGACCCGGAGCGGCCCGCCGTGTTCCCGGGGGAGGGCCTCGCCGTCGAACGCCGAGGCGAACAGCACCTCCTCGCGCAGACAGTCGGAGAGGGGGAGGTTCGTCGTGTAGCCGTCGAGCGCGTCGAATGTGACGTGGACGGCGTCGTCGTGGACGCCCGCACGCTCGGCGAGTTCGGGGAAGGGAACGCCGGTGAACTCGCAGTCGAACTTGCTCCAGCCGGTGACGCAGTGGAAGTCCTGGCGTTGCGTCTCGTGTGGGAGGTCGCCGAACTCCTCCCAGGAGTAGGTCAGTTCCTCCTCGACCGCCCCCCGGACGGTGAACTCCCAGCTCCCGGGGTCCCACTCGGGCACCGACCCCTTCGAGAGGACGGGGAACTTCTCGGTGACTCGCTGTCCGGGCGGCAGTCGCTCCTCGCCGAACTCGCGATAGAGGTCCGTGACGTCCCTGAGGCTCATACCGGTCGTAGCTCCTCCGGAGGCTTAGGTGGTGGCACTGGCGACGTTCTCTTTACCTGCATCACGGCAGCGAGAGGAAGGCAGCGGCGAGGACGAGCGCGACGAGCGCGATCGCCGGATACGCGACGAGCAGGCCGAACTGGGTCGCGAGCGCGCCGAAGATCGCGGGGCCGGTCGCGCTGCCGACCGCGCTCGCGGTCTGGATCACGCCGAAGAGCCCGCCGCTGAAGTGTTCCTCGGCGTGGCTCGAGACGAGCGCGTTCTTCACCGGCACGCAGGCGTACATCACGAAGCCGATGACGAAGAACCAGACCGTCACGACCCCGAGGACGACCGTCTCGCCGACCGTGCCGAGGGCGTTCACCACGAGGAAGGTCCCACCGACGAGGAGGGCGGTACCGACCGAGACCGCCCCGCCGAGCCGGCGCCTGTCGACCCGGTCGGCGAGGCCCCCGGCGTAGAGCGAGGAGAGGCTGCCCGCGACGAGCATCGCGAAGAAGCCGACGTTGCCGAGCGCGAGCGAGCCACCCACGCCGTCGGCGACGTAGCTCGTGGTGAACGTCTGGATCGCACGGGTCTGCACCGAGATGCAGAACGTGATCAGGAAGAGCACGACCAACCCCCTGGTCAGGGGGACGTTGATCGTCTCGCGGATCGTGCCGAAGAGGGTTCGAAGCCGCCTCGACCGACCCGGTGCGGGCCGACCGCCGTCGGTCCTCGGGGACCCGGTTCGCCCACTTCCGGCGCCGTCATCCGGATCGCGGAACGAGACGGCGAAGACGACGGTGACCGCTGCACCGAGCGCGGCGGCGACGACGAGCGCCGCCCGCCAGCCGGCGAGTGCGGCCACGCCACCGATTGCGACCGGTGACATCGCGATGCCGACCATCCCCCCGAAGCCGAAGACGCCCATCGCCCGCCCCTCGGTCTCGCCGGATTCGAGGTCGCTGATCAGCGACATCCCGGTCGGGTGGAAGGTGCTGCCGCTGATGCCCGCGAGCGCCTGCGCGAGGACGAGCGTCGCGTAGCCCCCCGCCGCGGCCGCGAGCAGGAGTGCGATGGACATCCCGGCGAGGCCGACCACCAGGATTCGGCGCTTTCCGTACCGGTCGGCGGCAACCCCGGCGGGGAGCTGGAAGACCGAGTACATCGCGAAGAAGACGGTGAGCAAGAGTCCGGCCTGTGCGTAGCTGATCCCGAGGTCGGCGACGAGCAACGGGATGATCGGAGGGAGGGCGATCGAGAAGAACTCGTTGACGCCGTGGGCGGTGCTGATCAGTCCGACGTTCTTGGGGTGAGCGACCTCGACGTACCGACGGAGACCCGCGCGCATTGCTCCGTGAGAGCGGATCGAGACGGTAAGGGGCTTCGGAGGGGGCAGTCCGTGCGAGCCGGCGGTGGCAGGGACGGACGGCCGGAGCGGCCACCCCACCAGAGTTATATACCCCCTGACCGAAGCCCCGGTTGTTCAGATGCCGAAAGTACAGATTACGATCCCGGAACACCTCGAAATGCAGATCTCCCAGATGATCGACCAGGGCGACTTCCTCAACCGCGAGGAGGCGATCGAGGAGCTGCTCTCCACCGGGTTGAAGGCGTACAAGACCAGCGGTGGCGCGATGGCCGAGGATGCCGGCATGGAAGAGGACGGGATGATGGGCCACGAGGACGAGTACGTCTTCTAGGTGTGTGATCAGCTCTCGGGAAATCCTTAACCCCGCCACCCACCTATCGCAGCCAATGCACAAGGAGGAGCTTCTGGAACTCCACGAACAGATGGTGACGATCATGGAGTACTTCCGCTCGCGCGAGGACGTCGACGGGTCGATCTTCGCCCCCTACGACGGCCTCGACGTCGATCCCTCGCACGTCCACAAGTCGAAGAGCGAGCACAAACACGCCGTCTTCGTCCTCGGCAACGCGCTCGCGACGGCGATGAGCGACGACGAGTTCTCGAACGCGGGTCGGCTCTCGAAGCGGATGGAGGAGCTCGCCGACGACGCCGAGAGCAAGCTGTAACGTCTCCGATCGACAGAAAGGATTTACCGGACCCTCGCCACCGCCGAGCCATGCAGACGCGTATCGAGACACGGCTCTCCGGGTGGGAGAGCCGACCGACCGACGAGGGCTCCGACCTCCTCCCGACGCTCGCCGACGAGTCGTTCACCGGCGTCGCGAGCGTCGGGGACCGTCGCCTGTTCCTCCTGAACGGCAGAGCGATCGGCCCGGAAGCCGACTCGCTCGAGGAGTTCGACACGCCGGCGGAGCTCCGCCGAGCGCCCGACCCGGCCCTCGCGCTCCTCGGCGCGATGGAGGCCGAGGGCGGGGAGACGACCGCGAACTACTACACGGAAGAGACCCCGTTGGCCGAGGTCCACGAGACGCTCACCGAACGCGGGTTCACCGGCTACGTCTCCCTCTCGGAGAACGTCCTGAGCGGGGAGTACGTCACCCTCTACTACGGCGGCCGGTCGCTCGACATCGCGTTCGTCGGCGCGGGCGAACGCCTCCTCACGGGCGAGGAGGCGAGAGAGCGTGCGGAGGCGGAGGTCGGCATCTACGAGGTCGTCTCGGTCGACCTGACCGTCGCCGACCTCCCGGAACGGAGCGAGGAGCCTCCGGATCGGAGTGCGGAGCCCCAGGGGGAGCGGAGGACGTCCGAGGAGAGCGACGCTCCGTCAGGCTCTCCGGATGGGGAGACGGTCGGTCCCCGACCCGAATCGCTCCCCCTCGATGGCGGAGACGCCGCATCCCCCGAAGCGACTCCTCCGGAGTCGGTCGGCGAGACCGCTGACCCGGTCGACGACAACGGACGAGAGGGGTCCGACCCGACGCCCGCTCCCGAACCGGACGACGGAAGCGAGCCAGTCACCGCAGGAAACGCCGTGGACGACACGGCCGACGGAGACGGCGGGACGGCTTCGAGCGAGTCACCCGGCGACGGCCAGTTCGACGAGAGTGATCTGTCCGCGCTCGTCGCGGAGGAGGAGTCCGTGTCGGCTCCCTCCGAACCGGAGACGATCGCCGATGGACTGCCGACCGAGACCTCCCCCCCGGAGCGCTCCGAGAGCTCCGACGACCGCCTCGCCGGCGAGCGTGACTGGCGAGGACACCGGCGGGTTCCCTCGATCGACCCGGCCCTGAGCAGGGACGACGGGGCGGACTCGCGGGGGGAGGCCGGGGGATCGAACGATCGCGAGACGAGCGACGACCGCCGACGGGGGGCCGACGAGCCGGAATCTCCCTCGGACGAGACGGAGGCCGACTCGACCGCCGAAGCGGCCTCCGCCGTCGGCTCCGAGGAGGGTCGGTCCACCGAGGCACTCCGCGAGGCGCTCGTCTCCGTCCGCGCCGAACGCGACGCGCTGAGAGACGACATCGAACGACTCCGCCAAACGGTCACCGATCTCCGCGAGCGCCTCGATCGAGCGGGGGGTGAGCGAACGCCAGCGGGGTCCCCTCCGGACGGAACCCGGACGATGGATCCCGAGAGCGCCCTCTCCGGGACGGATCTGTTCGTCAGATACGACTCGAAACGGGCGGCGACGCTCTCCGACGTGCACGCGGGCGAGGCGGAGCGCGACGCGCTGGTCGAGAACCTCCGGCTCTCGACGCACACCCGGTTCGATTCGGAGGGGCTCTCGGTTGCCGGCGAGGCGTTTCCCGAGTTCCTCGACGGGACGATCGAGTACCGGTTCGTCGAGTGGCTCGTCTCCGACCTGCTGGTGGAGATCCGAGAGAGCGAGCGCGCCTCCGGGCTCGCCGACCTCGTGGACGCGCTCTCGGAGATCGACCGGGTGGAGCTTCGCGGCTCGGTCGAGGTCGGCGAGGAGGAGCAGGCGTTCGACGTCGTGCTGCGCGACCGGATGGGAGAGCCGCTTCTGGTCGCCGACCTCCACGAGGGCCGCGAGCCAGCGAGCGAGGACCCGATGGCGTCGCTGGTCAGATCGGCGACAGCTGCGGCCGAGGGGCGAGGGACACTCTCGGGAGCGATGGCGGTGACGACGAGCTTCTTCGATCCCGCGGCGCTCGAGCTGGCGGGCGAGGCGACGCGCTCGGGACTCCTGAAAGGCGGCTCCCGGGAGAGCTTCGTCCGGCTCTCGCGGAGACGTGGCTATCACCTCTGTCTGGTCGAGGCGCGCGAGGACGGCTTCGAACTGATCGTACCCGAACTCTAGGACTGGATCTCTGCGATGCTGTCGATCTTCATCCCCTCTAGCGTGTCGATCGTTCCGTCGAGCTTTCCGTCGAGGTCGTTGACGAACTCCTCGGTTCGCTCGGTGGTTATCGCACCCTGACTGGAGGGCTCGATGAGGTTCTCCTCCTCGAGGACGCGAAGCGAGTAGCGCACCTTGTGGTGGGGATACCCGGTCTCGTTCGACATCTTCACGATCCCGATCGGTTCGTTCTCGATGACCATCTTCAGCACCTGCAAGTGTCGTTCGAGCATATCGACTTCCTTCTCAAGCCGGTCTATCATGGCACTTGCTAACTTGTCTTCCTTCCGTTTTAAGCGTTGCCCCCCGCGCCGCAAAACCCGCCTCTACCTCGGGGGAGGGTGTGCGTCGTGGTAACCGTTACGGTCGCCGGGGTCCGACCGCAACCGGTTTAGCGGCGGCTACAGAACTGCGCCCGATGACCGTTACCATCGTCGGATCGCAGCTCGGTGACGAGGGGAAAGGCGGGGTCGTCGACCTCTTCGGCGACCGCGCGGACGTCGTCGCCCGGTACCAGGGCGGCGACAACGCCGGCCACACCGTCGTTCTCGGCGACACGGAGTACAAACTCTCGCTCGTCCCCAGCGGCGCGGTCCGCGGGAAGGTGGGCGTGCTCGGAAACGGCTGCGTCGTCAACCCCGAGACGCTCTTCTCTGAGATCGACGAACTGAGAGAGCGGGGGCTCGAGCCGGAGGTGAACGTCGCAGAGCGCGCGCACGTGATCATGCCGTACCACCGCGCGCTCGACGGGATCGAGGAGGAGGCGAAGTCCGACGCGGACCTCGACGCGGGGACGACGGGGAAGGGGATCGGTCCCACCTACGAGGACAAGGTCGGCCGTCGCGGCATCCGGGTCGGCGACCTGCTCGCCCCCGACAGCCTCGAACGGAAGCTCTCGTACGTCCTCCCACAGAAACGGGCGCTCTGCGAGTCCGTCTACGGGGTGGAGCCCGACCGGTTCGACGACGCCTTCGACTACGAATCACTCCTCTCGCTCGCCAGCGAGTACGGCGAACGGTTTCGGGAGGAGGGGATGACGGTGGACGCCGGCGAGTTCCTCACAGAGCGGATCGACGCGGGCGAGAACGTGATGTTCGAGGGTGCACAGGGCACCGTCATCGACATCGACCACGGCGACTACCCCTACGTCACCTCCTCGACCCCGACCGCGGGGGGCGCGGCGGTCGGCACCGGCGTCGGCCCGACGGTCGTCGGCCGCGGCGAGGTGATCGGCGTGGTGAAGGCCTACCTGACCCGCGTCGGCACCGGTCAGCTCCCGACGGAACTCGGCTCCGTCGAGGGCCAGACCCCCGAAGAGGGCGGCCGCCCGGAGGAGGCGAATCTCGCGACCTACATCCGCGACGAGGGTGGGGAGTACGGCACGGTCACCGGCCGTCCCCGGCGCGTCGGCTGGCTCGACCTGCCGATGCTGCGACACGCCGCCCGCGTCAGCGGGTTCACCGGGATCGTGATCGGACACGTCGACGTCCTGGCCGGGCTGGAGGAGGTCGAAGTGGGCCACTCCTACACCATCGACGGGGAGGAGCTCCTGACGCTCCCGTCGACGAGCGAGCGGTGGGCTCGCTGCGAGGTGAACTACCGCACGTTCGACGGCTGGCCCGAGGCGGACTGGAGCGAGGTCGCGACCGAGGGCTACGACGCCATCCCGGAGAACGCGCGGAGCTATCTGGAGTACGTGAGCGACGAACTCGGGGTGCCGATCTACGCCGTCGGGGTCGGGCCGGGTCGCGAGCAGACGGTCGTTCTGCGGGACCCGTTCGAGTAACGACAAGAATTTAATACATCTACGGTTCGGTCGATATGAGCGAGAAGCGGGAGGGCGAACCGACCGCCGAACGCGACGGCCGACGGACCGGGAGTTTCTCGAACCAAAGGTGTCGCTCTCCGAAGGGGAGGAATCGGACGCGGTCCTCGGTCAGGCGAGCGACTGGCGGCCGAACCGCTCGCTCTGGCCGGCGCTCGCCGTGATCTAGCTGATCAACTCTTCACCGACCTGTTCTCCCTCGACGGACGAACACGGGCGTTCGGCCCGTTCCGGCGCTAGGTCTCGTCACCGAGTCGCCAGAGCGCGCGGTAGAGCGTCCACATGTCGCAGTCGAACCGGTCGGAGAGCGCTCGACACCGCTCGAGATACCGTTCGTACCCCGTGAGGTCGAGCGGGTCGGGGCACTCCCCCTCGATTCCACCCGCCGCTCGGAGCGCCCCCCACTCCCGCGGCCCGACGACGACGTATCGATCGGGGTCCGAGAAGAAGAGGAACGCGGAGGCGATCGGGAGGTCGACGCCCTCCAGTTCGCGCAGCCGGTCGACCCGCTCGGCGAGGCTCCCGCCGGTCGCGGCGTCCGTGACCGCTCGTCGGACCGCCTGGCGCTCGTTCGCCGCGAACGCCGCCTCCCCCTCGCGCTGGTCCCGGTTCGAGTACTCCGCCGAGGGCCGTCGGTAGAACCACTGGACGACCCACTCGGCGTCGCGGAAGCCGAACTCCCCCTCGGCGAACGCCTCGGGAAGCGTCTCGACGTTCTCCTCCTCGACGGGGACGAACGGCTCCTCCCGGTCGTACTCGGCTGCCTTCTCCGCTACGAACGCTTCGGTGAGTCGCATACGGGGAGAACGAACCCGAACACTGAACGGTTTTCCCCGACGGTCTGATATGATCGTTAGTGAGCATCTCGCAAGCGTCAAGTGGGCCCTCCCCGTCTAGCCCAGTCGATGAGTTCGTATCACGGGGTGAGCGGCGGTGGCGAGTGAGGAACAGGACCCGGTGAAGACGATCTGTCCGTACTGCGGTGTCGGCTGTGGCATCCAGGTCAAGCCGGGCGAGGAGCCCGGCGACATGCGCTTCATGCCGTGGGGCGAGGCGCCGGTCAACGACGGGAAGATCTGCATCAAAGGCGGCGCGGCGACGCAGGTCGTCGACCACGAGGATCGGCTCACCGACCCGATGATCAAGGAGGACGGCGAGTTCCGCGAGGCGTCGTGGGAGGAGGCCTACGGGCTGATCGTCGACGAGCTACAGCGGATCCGCGAGGAACACGGCCCGGACGCAATGGGCTTCTACGGCTCCTCGAAGACGATGAACGAGGAGAACTACCTCCTGCAGAAGCTCGCGCGACGGTACGGGACGAACAACGTCGACAACTGCACGCGGATGTGTCACGCCTCGACCGTCTGGGCGCTGCGCACCAGCCTCGGCGCGGGCGCGATGACCAACAGCATGGCCGACCTCCGGGAGGCGGGCGACCTCTTCTGGATCCACGGGGCGAACCCGGCCGAACAGCACCCGATCGCAAACAGCGTCTACTTCCGACAGGCGGTGCTCGAGGGCGCGACGGTGATCCAGGTCGACCCGCACGCGAACAAGACGACCCGGACGTTCGACATCGAGGGCACCGACCGGCACATGCACCTCCAGCTGAACCCGGGGACGGACATCCCGC
>SKWB01000330.1 GCA_007129135.1 Halococcaceae archaeon
ATCGTCTTCATGCCATCGGTGCTCTACCGGAGCGGCCAGCTCCTCGACGTCGAACGGATCACGCGTGCCGCACACGAGGCCGGTGCCCTCTGCGGGTTCGACCTCGCGCACTCGATCGGCGTCGTCCCACACCGGCTCTCCGAACACGGCGTCGACGTCGCGGTCTGGTGCACCTACAAGTACCTGAACGGCGGCCCCGGGGCGATCGCCGGGCTCTACGTGAACGAGCGGCATCTACCCGCGAGACCGGGGCTCGCCGGCTGGTGGGGCCACGAGAAGGGAACACAGTTCGACATGAATCTCACCTACACGCCAGCCCCCGACGCGGGAGCGTTCCAGGTCGGGACGGTGCCGGTGCTCTCGGCCGCCCCGTTGTTCGGCGCGCTCTCGGTACTGGAGGACGCGGGGATGGACGCGATCCGCGAGCGGTCGCTCTCGCTCACCGGGTTCCTGATCGACCTCGTCGACGAGATCGAGGGGTTCGCCGTCGGAACCCCCCGCGACCCCGAGCGCCGTGGGGGCCACGTCGCGGTCGAACACGGAGAGGCCTACCGGATCAGCCAGGCGCTCCGCTCGCGGGGCGTGATCGTCGACTACCGGCCGCCGAACGTGATCCGTGTCTGTCCCGCACCGCTGTACACCTCACACGCGGACGTCTCGCGGGTGGCGGGCGAGCTACGGGAGATCGTCGAGACCGGAGCGTACGAACGCTTCGACGCCGCGAGCGACGGCGTCACCTGAACTCAGTCCGACGCGGGGAGGTCGCGCTCGAACTCGTCGAAGGCCTCGAGGTCGTCGGGGAGTTCGTAGTCGAGTCTCCGTCCTGTTCGATCCGTCTCGACCGGTTCGTCGACCGGTTTCGCCACGTCCTCCCATCCCGGTTTCACCTTCACGCTCTTCGCGGGCATGCCCACCGCGATGTGGTGGGCGGGGACGTCGCCCTGGACGACCGCGCGCGCGCCGACGATGGCGTTCTCTCCCACGGTACAGCCCGCCCGCACCATCGAGTCGTAGGTGAGCCTGACGTCGTCCTCGATCGTGGTGTGGAAGTTCGTCACCTCGGTCTGGTCGACGACGTCGTGGTCGTGGCTGTAGACGTGGACGCCGTCGGAGACCGAGACGCGGTCGCCGATGGTCAGGTAGCCCCGGTCGTCCAGGTGGACCCCGTCGTGGACGACGACGTTCTCCCCCACGGAGATGTTGTGGCCGTAGGTGAACGTGATCCCCTTGAAGAACCGACAGCCCTCGCCGCACTCCTCGAAGAGGTGGTCGGCGAGCATCCGTCTGAAACGGAGCGCGAACTCGACGTTGTCGGCCATCGGTGTCGCGTCGAACTGCCGCCAGAGCCACTGGAGGTGTTTCGACCGCCGGAACGCCTCCTCGTCTTTCTCCGCGTAGTACTCGCTCTCGAGCGTCGCGTTGCACGGGTCGTAGCCCTGCAACCGGACGCGTTCGGCTGCCGAGACCTCCTCGCCGGCCCGCCACGCCTCGTACGCCTCGCGATCCCCGTAGAGGTCGACCAGCGTGTCGCGGACGACCTCGCAGGTGTCCTCCTCGCCCGAGAGCCGCTCGTCGACCTCGTCGACGAACGCCTGGACCCCCCGCTCGGCCGCCTCCGGGAGTGAGACGTGTCGCTTCGTCATGGCCCTCTTTACCCCGCCTCGCACAAATCGGTTCGGTTGTGCGCGGGCCTCGCAGGACGGTCGAGCGCCCGGCGGGGCGTCGCCCCTCTCGACCCGATCGACCACGGTGTAGCGAGTGACTTCCCTCTCATCTACGCGTCGTGATTCCTCGCAGCCGGATACGTATCGGGACCCTAATCCGAGTGCGGTCGGCCGCGAAGCGCGGACGAGGATCCGGGGTCGGCGTCGCCGAGCCCCGATCGATATGGGTGTTTCGTCGATTCCCGGGGATCGGCTCCATTCGCACCCGCTAAGTGTCCCCGTTCCCAACGACCGAACATGCAGTACCGCACGCTCGGCTCGTCGGGAGTGGAGGTCAGCGAGGTCGGCTTCGGCGCGTGGGTCGTCGGCACCGACTGGTGGGGCGATCGAACGGACGAAGAGGACCGGGAGATGCTCCGCTACGCCTTCGAGCAGGGGATCACCTACTTCGACACCGGCGACGTCTACGGCCACGGCGAGAGCGAGGAGATCGTCGGCGAGGCGCTCTCCGAGGTCCGAGAGGAGGTGACGATCGGGACGAAAGTCGGCTACGACTTCTACAACAACCCACAGGCGGGGCACGGAGAACTCCCGAAGGAGATCACCCCCGAGTGGATCCGGGAGGCGACGGAGAGGAGCCTCGACCGGCTCGAGACCGACTACGTCGACGTCCTCCAGTTACACAACGCGAACGCCGCCGAGGTCGACGAGGACGTCCTCGAGACGCTCGAATCCCTGAAGGAGGAGGGGCTCTGCGAGTCGATCGGCTGGGCGCTCGGACCGTCGATCGGCTGGATCGCCGAAGGGAAGACGGCGATCGCCGAGGGCTTCGACTCGCTGCAGTTCGTCTGGAACGCCTTCGAGCAGGTACCGGCACGACCCTTCCTGGAGGAGATCGAGCGCCTCGACGCGGAGACGAGCCTGATCCCCCGGGTTCCACACTCCTCGGGGCTGTTGAACGAACAAGTCACTCCGGAGACCGAGTTCGAGGAGGGCGACCACCGTGCCTACCGCCCGACCGAGTGGTACGAGACGGGCTTCGAGAAGGTCGAGGCGATCCGCTTTCTGGAACGTGACGGCGAGCGGACGCTCGGGCAGGCGTCGATCCAGTGGCTGCTCGCCCACGCCCCGGTCGCGACGGTGACGCCGACGTTCCGTTCCCGGGCCGACATCGACGAGTGGGCCGCCGCGCCCGAGACGCCGCCGCTGTCGAGCGAGGAGCTCGAACGGGTGGAGGCGTTGTACGCCGATAACTTCGGGATCGAGGGCGAGGACGGGATGGACTCGCTTCGCTCCTCGGTCGGCGGCGAGGACATCGAGGCGGCGGGCGTCGACCGGGGGGCCGCCCACTGATCAGCGAAGCGCCCGCAGGTCGCCGCCGCCGACGTAGACCGTTCCCTCCGAGACGACGGGCGTCCGTTCTCCCGGCACCTCACGCTCCCAGCGTGGCGTCCCACTCTCGACCGACCGCGCTTCGAGCAGCGGCGTCGGCTCGCCGGCCCGCTCGCGGGGGATCCTGACGGTGTAGAGTTCGCCCTCGGAGACGACGAGATCCGTGACCCGTTCGTCCGGGTGTCGCCACCCCGCCTCGCCGCTCTCGCGGTCGTGGGCGGCGAGACCGTCGTCACGTGTGGCGAGGTAGACGCTCTCGTCGTCGATCGCCGGTCCTGACGGGCGTTCGCCCTCGACCGTCCAGTCGAGGTCGCCCTCGGAGTACGCCGCGAGCGTGTCGGTCTCGTCGACGGCGAGCACCGTCCCGCCGTGGACGACCGGTGTCTCCGTCACCCCGTTTTCGACCTCGGTTGACCAGATCCGCTCGCCGTCCTCGCCGTCGAGCGCGGTCAGCGAGTCGCCGTCGGTCACGACGACCAGTCCCCCGTCCGCGGCGGGCCGGTCGCCGGCATCCGACCGCCAGCGTTCGGTACCCCGGCGGTCGAACGCGTACGTCCGTCCCGCGATCCCGGCGACAACGGAGTCGCGGTGGGCGACGACACGCGGTGGCCGACCACCGAGATCGACCCGCCAGCGTTCCTCGCCGTCCTCGCGGCCGTACGCCACGAGACCGTCGCCCGCCGGGAGGACGACGAGCTCTCCCACCAGCGACGGACGCCGACCGATCCCCTCGATCCGATCCGTCCGCCACCGAACCTCGCCCACGTCGGTCGAGAGCGCGTAGAGCCTCCCCCTCGTACTCGTCGGCCCGCCTCCCGAGACGACGACCGTGCCATCGGCCGTCGCCGGTCGACCGAGCGTCTCGTGCGGATCGAACGTCCACGCGACGTCCGGCGTGCCGTCTTCCGGGTCGTCGTCCCGGGTCCGCGCCGCGGCGCCGTCGGTCCGCGATCCTCGGTCTTCGACGTCGTGTCTCGCCGCCGTGACCGTCCCGGCGGCCACGACTGCTCCGCCGAGCGTGGTGAGGACCGCTCTTCTCGATCGGTGCATACCCCTCCTGTCGGGACCGGCCGGTTAGTTACCAGGTCTGTAACAGGTCCTGGCAACCGCCTAAACTCGCCCCCGTCGGTCGGTGGCGAGGGGCGCGTGGATCAGCGGACGAACGCGTCGAAGAGCACGACCGAGAGGGCGAAGCCCAGCCCCGCACCCGCACCGACCACCAGCCCCCACTGCAGGTCGCCGGTGAGGGCCCCGGCGACGGCCGCGACGACGATCGGCACTGCGAGCAGGACGAGGACCCGGATCGAGAACCGGCTCCCGGAACGGCCGCCCATCAGGCGAGGAAGACGTGTCGCGGCCGGTCCGCGAGCACGTCACGACCCCAGCGGACCGTCTCCCTGAACTCCTCGGAGCCGAAGAAGGCCATCGCGTCCTCTCGCGCGCGCCACTGGCTCGCGATGAACATGTCGTTCTCGTCGTCCTCGTTGGCCAGCAGTTCGGTCTCGTGGTGGCCCTCCATCCCCGAGAGCAGGTCGGTCACCCCGGCGAACGTCTCGACGAAGTCCTCTCTGTGTTCGGGTTTGACGGTGTAGAACATCCCCATCGTGCCGAACCCGCTCTCGGTATCGCCGAGCACGCCGTCCTCGTCGGCGTGTGCGACGATCCCCGGGAGGTCGGCGAGGAAGCCGCTCGCGGTGTCGGCGGCCGAGCCGGTCTCCCAGATGCTCACGACGGCGAGCCGATCGCCCTCGACGGCCTCGTAGACCGCGGTCTTCACGTGCGTGTCGTAGCGGTCGAAGCCGTCTCTGAGGTCCGAGACCTCCGTCGAGAGCTCCTCGCGGTCGGCCTCCGAGTAGAGCACGAGCGCGTAGACGTCCTCGCCGTGCGGTTTCCCGCTGTAGATGTCGAGGTCGGCCAGCTCCTCCCGGATGTCGCCCTCGTCGCTGTCGGAGCCCTCTCCGTGGCCCTCGCCCGTCCCGTGGCTCTCGACCTCGCTCCCCATCGGCCCGTCGACGACCGCTGTGACTCCCGGGAGCTCCTGGAGAAAGCCGCTCGCGGTGTTCGCGGCGCCCTCGTTCGCCCAGACGCTCACGACCGCCGTCTCTCCGTCGCTCTCGTGGACCTCCGTCAGCACGTGGCTGTCGTAGTGCTCGAAGTTCCCGCGCAGCGAGTCGACCTCGGCTTCGACCTCGCTCCTCTCCGTGTCGGAGTGGATCACGAGACCGTGTGCGCCCTCCGGCGCGTCGACGGTGACGCCGAGTGCGCCGAGTTCCTCCGCGAGCGCCGTTGCGGCCTCGGCCGACTCGTCGACGGCGACCGCCTCGCCCGCCATGTACGCGTCCAACTGGGTGGGCGCGAATCGCCGGCCGACGTAGAACGGGCCGAACTCGGCGTAGCGTGAGGAGACGGGGTCGTAGCGCATCTCCGTGATCAGCTCCTTGATGTCGGTCATCTCCTCGGAGAAGAGGGTGACGCCCCACTCCCAGTCGTCGAAGCCGATACTGCCGGTGATGACCTGTTTCACCCGGCCGGCGTAGCCCTTCCCGACCTCGCCGTGGCTCTCCATCATCTCCGCGCGCTCGGAGAAGGGGAGGTCGTACCAGTTGTACTCCGGGTCGCGGCGTTTGTCCATCGGGTAGAAACAGACGAACTCCGTGTCGGGGAGTTCGGGGTCGATCCGCGAGTCCATGTAGCGTTTCAGTCCCGGGTCCGCCTCGACCTCGGGATCGAAGTAGTCCGCGGAGGCCTCGGTGTAGCCCGACGCCTCGGTGACCGAGACGTAGGAGTAGGTGGGGGTAGTGAACTCCGCGAACGTCGTCCTCTCGAAGGCCCGCGAGGCGGTGTCGAGGTCGGCCATTCCCGGGCGGAGCGCGAGCAGGAGCAGGTCCGCCTTGTGTCCGAGCACGCTGAAGAGCGCGAACTCGCCCTCGGCGTCGGCCTGCTCGGTCAGGAAGCCAAGCGCGTCGCCGAGCGCGCGCTCGCGCGTCGCCTCGTCGGCCGCGTTCCAGGCCGGCCAGTCGACGCGTCGGAAGTCGTGGAGCGCGTACAGCCCCTCCTCGGTTCGCGGTGGCTCACGTCGTTGCATACTCGGACCTCGGCTCGCCGCCACATAGGCGTTTTCAACCCCCCGTCAGCGGGCAGCGGGCGTCCGCGAGGCCGCCGAACGGCTCCGCGGGGCGACCAGCGCGTGGAGGCAGCCGAGCGTCAGACCGAACAGCAGCCAGCCGATCAGCGAGACGAGGCCGATGTTCGCGAGCGCCGGCCCGCCGGTGACCACCCAGAGTAGCTCGCCGCCGGCCCAGATCACCGCACCGTAGCCGAGACCGAGCAGCGCCGCGGTCGTCGTGTCTGCCGCGTACCGCCGCACGAACGTCGAGGAGACGAACACGCCGAAAGCGAGCCCGAGCACCGCAGCCACCGTCAGGTGGACGGCCCAGCCGACGGCCGCGCCCTCCACGCCGACGACGGAACCGAGCGCGCCGAACACCCCGACCAACGAGAAGAGGACGCCCACGACCAGTCCCGCGGAGACCCCGGCGACGGCGTCGAGGACCCGCCAGCCGAGGCCGTCGCTCGCGCCGGTCCACCGCGATCCGATCGTCGTGACTCCGCGGGCGTTCATCGTCTCTGGTACGGCGTCGCGAAGAATAAGCTCGTCGGGCCAAACTCCCACGATCGGTGGTGAGGGCCGTTCTGACGGCCGTTGGGGGAATCGAAACGCTTTCACCCCGCCCACCTGAAAGGTGGGCAATGCGAAAGAGCGGCCCGCCGAAGGGGCTCATCTCGTATCTCGTCCTCGAACTCCTCGCGGAACGCCCCCGGTACGGCTACGAGATACTCAAGGAGATCAAGGAACTCAGCGGCGGCCACTGGGAGCCCTCCTACGGCTCCGTCTACCCGATCCTCTACAAGTTCGAGGAGAAGGGCTGGGCCGAGCGGATCGAACGGGAGGACGAACCCGACCGGAAGTACTTCGAACTGACCGACGCCGGGTTCGACGAACTGGAGGCGAAACGCGAGCAGGCAGGGGGGCGCGGCCGGGACTTCGCGGACGTCATCCTCGGGTTCTACCACGTCTTCGCGACGTTCGCCACCGACGACCGCTTCGACCTCCCAGCCGAGGAGGGCGAGTGGTGTTTCGACGAGACGTTCAGCCGGTGGATCGTCGAGCAGATCACCCGACACCACGAACACTACTTCGGCGGGTTCGAACGGATCGAGGAGACGCCTGAGGAGTTCTACGAGCGCCAGGGCGTCGAGCGCTGATCAGCCGACGCCGACGAGCACGACGGGGTTGCCGAGGTCGGCGACCGCCCGCCCCGCGTCCCTCCCGACGAGAACGAGGTCGTACGCCGGGGCGCTCTCGGCGATCAGGTCCCCGATCGGCTCCCGGGCGACCCGCGTCTCGAACCGTTCGGGGTGGGTCTCGACGAGCCTTGCCAGGGTCCGCTCGGCTTCGCGGGTTTCGTCCTCGGGGACGCTCGTACAGACCGTAACGGTCCCCGAGACGAGCCTACTGGCGAACTCACAACACGCGTGGGCGACCGGTCCGGACTCCTCGACGGCGACGAACGCGCGTTCCGGCTCCCTCCACTCTTCTCCCCGGAACGCGACTGCGTCTACCTCTCCCGAGAGCACAGCCGACGCGAACCCGGAGTCGTCGGCGCTCCCTTCCTCCCACGGGACCACGATCAGATCACAGCCCAGGTCGAAGGCCACCCGGACGAGCCCCTCGCCCGAGTTCGGGTCGTCGGCGACGACGGTCCGCTCGCAGTCGACGTCGAACCGCTCCGCGAGTCGGCCGCGCAGCGCCTTCAACCGCTCCGTCGACTCCTCGACGGCCGTCTCGTCCTCGTCGGGGGCGACCACGTCGAGGAGCACCACCGTGCCGTCCGCCCGATCGGCGGCCAGTCGAGCCGCGACTACCGTGGCCGTCTCACCAGCACCCTCGTGCACCGGGACCAGCACGCGCTCGCCGTCCTCGCGTGACCGATAGAGGTACTCGGCGCGTCGTTCGTAGAATCTAGCCCGCCAAGAGACGAACACCCCGGCGACGAGCGCGGATGAGACCGCGACGCTCGCGACGTACTCGAACTGTGAGACCCCGACGACCGACACCAGCAGGGCGGTGGAGTACGCCGCGGGCTCCTCGAGGTCGAACGCCCAGGTGACCGCCCCCGTGAGGAAGACGCCGAGCGCCGCGCCGCCGGCCGAGACGTCGCCCGTCGTCGCCGCGGGAACCGTCGCCTCGGTTGCCACGAGCGCGATCCAGCCACAGAGCGCGCCCGCGGTGAGGCCGCCGACGAACCGTTCGGGCGAGGCGTACCGACCCTCCGGATCTGAGAAGAGCGTGTAGACGCCCGCCGCGAGCGGCGGGAAGAGCAGA
>SKWB01000288.1 GCA_007129135.1 Halococcaceae archaeon
ACCCGCTTTTCGGCGCTCGACCTCGACTGGGAACTCGTCCGCGAGCCCGAACCGCTCGAGACCGGTGCGAGCGTGATGATCCCGGACTTCGCGTTCGACTACCGGTTCTCGAGGTTTCGAGTGTTCTTCGAGATCATGGGATTCTGGACGCCAGAGTACGTCGAGAAGAAGCTCTCCCAGCTGGAGGGCGCCGAGGAGGTCGACCTCCTGGTAGCGTACGACGCCTCGCTCGGGGTCGGCGAGGACCTGGAGGCACGGGACGTCCGGGCGATCCCTTACACCGGCCGCGTCCGGGTGAAGGACGTCCGGGACGCGCTCCGGACCTACGAACGCGACCTCGAGGCGGAGAGCGCGGCCGGGATCCCGGAGTCGCTCGTGCCCGACGACGACGTCCTCCCGATCGCCGACCTCGCGGATCGCCTCGGGGTGAGCGAGCGCGCGCTCTCCCCGGTTTCGTTTCCCGAGCACGAACGCGTCGGCCGGACGCTCGTGCGGCCGGCGGTCCTCGACCGGATCGACGCCGAGATCGGTCCGGGTGCGTCGCTCTCTACCGTCGAGGAGGTACTCGAATCCCACGGCGTGAGCGAGACGAGCGCGGTGCTCTCACGGCTCGGCTACCGAATCGCCTGGCAGGGCCTCGGAGGGGGGACCCTCGAACCAGTTGAATAAGCGATAAAAACCTTTTTATTAACCCAGAGTATTGATTGGATTACTTCCCGATCCTGTTCCCCTCCCCACCCCCGGGATCCGGGAAGTGACTTTTCGAGCGTCCTCTCGCCGAGCCGCCGCTCTCTAGTCCCACTGTCGACCCTTCGGTACCACCGATCTGAGTTCGCCGTGGAGGTAGAGCCCGACACCGAGCGGTTCGCGCTCCCCGGCGAGCTGGTGGGCGGCGATCAGGTAGCCCCAGTCGCCGTCCCACTCGATGCGCTGGTCGTGTCCCCGGACGAACGCGTCGGCCTCGCTCTCCCCGAGGTCGATCACGTTCTCCGTGGCTGCGCCGCCGAAGCGAAGCGCCGCGCTCGTCGTCGGCTTCCAGTGCTCCTGTCTGGTTCGCAGCAGCGTGATGCCGAGCGCCTCGACCTCGATCCCGGAGTCGGCCTCCCCGGCGTACGCCCAGAGCTTTCCCGCACCCTTCTCCCAGAACGTGTGGCCGTCGAAGCTACCGCGAGGGATCCCGAACCGTTCTTCGAAGTACGCGAGCACCTCCTCTCGCGTCGCCCGGCCGGGGACCGCACGCTCGTCGGCCGTGGCGGGCAGTCGGCCGAACCGCTCGCCGACGTTCTCACGGTCTCCGTCCCGACCGCCCCCGTCCCGGTCGTCGCTCACGGGCCCACCTCCAGTTTCGCACAGAAGAACCCACCCGTGTCGTTCCGATGCGGGTAGAAGCGTCTGGCGTGCTCGACCGACGGGTCGTACTCCGCTCCTCGCCACTCGCGTACCCCGGGGTCGTGAGCGAGCTCGGTCTCGAAGGGGACGACCGCACACGATTCGGCCGAGAGGACGTGATCGAGCACCGCCTCGTTCTCCTCGGGCGCGAACGTACAGGTCGAGTAGACGACGGTCCCCCCCTCCCTCGTGGCCTGCACCGCACGACGGAGGACGCCCTTCTGGATGCCGGCGACGCTCTCTACGTGACCGAGCGACCACTCCTCGGCGACGTCCCTGTTCTTCCGGATCGTCCCCTCGCAGGAACAGGGAGCGTCGACCAGTGTGCGGTCGAACGCCTCGAACGGGAAGGGTGACAGCGAGTAGTTGCGCGCGTCCGCACAGGTCACCGCGAGGTTCGTCACTCCGAGGCGTTCGGCGTTGTGTCGCAGCGCCGAGAGCCGCCCGAGGTTCTGGTCGTTCGCGACGACCGTGCCAGTGTCCTCCATCAGCGCGGAGAGCTGTGTCGCCTTCCCACCCGGGGCCGCACAGGCGTCCCAGACCCGCTCTCGCTCTCCGGGGTCGAGGACCGCTGCCGGCAGCGAGGAGACCTCCTCCTGGCCGTGGAGCCAGCCGTGGTAGTACGGCCAGGTCCGACCCGGCTTCTCGACGTCGAGTTCGAGGACGCGGTCGTTCCACCCCCGCCGCTCGTACCCGATTCCGGCGTCGTCCAGTGCCAGAAGCGTCCGCTCGACGCTCGCGCGGATCGTGTTCACCCGCACGACCGTCGGCAGCGGCTCGGAACAGGCGGCGACGAACGCCTCGTGGTCGTCGACGAGCGACTCGTACCGGTCGAGGAACTCCATTGGTGAGGGGAGCGTCGGGGTTCGCTTGTGGATTTCGACTCCTCCCGCTCGCGCCGCCCTCGTTTATGTGATCCGACTGCGTAGGGGAGCCATGGCACGCATTACCGTCCGCGACGAGTCGCTCTCGGTCTCGGGGGCGACGCTGATCGAGGGGCTGCCGGGGGTCGGCCTGGTGGGGAAGATCGCCACCGACCACGTCATCGACGAACTCGGGATGCGCTACTACGCGAGCGTCCACTGCGAGGGTCTCCCTCGGATCGGGGTCTACCACAGCGAGGAGGACGACGTGAAACCCCCGGTACGGATCTACGCCGACGCAGAGACCGGCCTGCTCGCGCTCCAGAGCGACGTCCCGGTCTCCGGGTCGGGCGCACCCCAGTTCGCCCAGTGTATCTCGGGCTGGCTCGCCGAACACGACGTGACGCCGATCTACCTGAGCGGCAGGCCCGCGGAGCGGGACGGTGCGCCGGAGCTCTACGGCGTCTCCACGGGCGCTGGCTCGGGCCTGCTCGACGAGGCCGGCATCGTCCCGCCGCGGGAGTCCGGGTTCGTCAGCGGGCCGACCGGCGCGTTGCTCGCGAGGGCGGCGGAGACCGATCTGACCGGCGTCGGTCTGATCGTCCAGAGCGACCCGAAGTTCCCGGACCCCGAGGCGGCGCGCATCCTCCTCGACAGCGGTATCAGCCCCGTATCCGGGGTGGAGGTGGACACGAGCGAGCTCGTCGAGCGCGCCGAGGAGATTCGCGAGGGACGCGAGGAGCTCGCGAAACGGATCCAGGAGGCCTCGAACGACGAACGGACCGAGGCGCGCCCGCTCGGGATGTACCAGTGAGAACGGCTCACCCGCGACCGTCGGGATCGACACCGATATACCCGTAGCTGTTTGTAGGAATATACAGACAGTATGCTTCCTTCGCCCCAAACGGTGACGGTCTGAGTGGACCCGAGTGCCCGTCTCCTCTCCGCGATCACACGCAGAAGCCGCACCGTCATCGCGGTCGTCCTCGTGCTCACGCTCGTCCTCTCGGGCGGGCTCACCGCGGTCGACGACGCGGCCTCGCTCGACCAGTTCGAGACCGAGAGCCAGGAGACGGAGGATCTGGAGTACATCAACGAGCGGTTCGGCGACGGGGAGAACACGACGAGCGTCCAGGTGATCGTGCGCGGGGAGAACACGCTCTCGCGGGAGTCGCTGCTCGATTCGCTCCGGTTCCAGGAGGACGTCCGCGGGAACGAGACGGTGAACGAGACGCTCGCCCAGGACCCGTTCGGCGACCTCGCATCGACCGTCGCCACCACGGCGATCATCGAGGACGAGGCGGACGAACTCGAAGCCGAGGCGGACGAACTCGAAGCCGAAGCGGACGAGCTCGAGGCACGAGCCGACGAGCTCGAGGAGGAGGGTGAGGCGTTAGAGGACGAGGCGGACGAACTCGAAGCCGAGGGCGAGGAACTCGACGAACGCGGCGACGAGTTAGAGGCGGAGTTCGAGGCCCTCGAGGACGAGGGAGAAGAACTCGAACAACGGGAGCAGGAGCTCGAAGAACGCGGTGAGGCGCTCGCAGCGGACGGCGCGGAGCTCGAAGAACGCGGTGAGGAACTCGAAGCCGACGCAGCAGAGTTGGGAGAACGCGAAGAGCGGCTCGAAGCGGATGCAGCGGCGCTCGAGGAGGACGCCGCGGAACTCGAAGAGCGTGAAGAGGAGCTCGGGGAGCGCGCCGAGGCGCTCGAAGCGGACGCAGCGGAGCTAGAGGAGCGCCAGGAGGCGCTCGAATCCGACGCCGCCGAGTTAGAAGAACGCGAACAGCAGCTTGAAGCGGATGCGGCCGCGCTCGAAGCCGATGCCGAGGAACTCGAGCAGCGGGAACAGGAGCTCGAAGAACGCGGTGAGGCACTCGCCGAGGACGGTGCAGAGCTCGAAGAGCGACAGGAAACGCTCGAAGCCGACGCCGCGGAACTCGAAGAGCGCGAGGAGGCCCTAGAGGAGGACGCCTCGGAGTTAGAAGCCGACGCTGCGGCTCTCGAAGACAGGGCGGACGAACTCGAAGCGGAGGCCGACGAACTCGAGGAAGAGGGCGAGGAACTGGAGGAAGCGGGTGACGACCTCGAAGCGGAGGCCGACGCGCTCGAAGAGGAAGCCGACGACCTGGAAGCGGAGGGTGAGGAGCTGGAGGACGAAGCCGACGCGCTCGAAGAGGAAGCCGACGACCTCTCGGATCTCGATCCCTCCCTCGAAGAGCGGATCGAGCAGCTGGAGTCGATGAGCGACGCCGAGGTCGAGGAGGTCGTCTCCGACCTGCTCGACGAGGACGCCGACGACGGCCTGTTCGTCTTCCTCCCGACCGAGTTCGAGCCGGGATCGACCGAGGCCGACGCCCGGATGGTGTTCGTCACGCAGCTCTCGGAAGAGGAGGTCATCGAGGGCGAGGCCCCCGACCGGATCGTCGACTCACAGCTCGCCGTCGCCGAGATCGCCGACGACCGGTTCGACGACTCGCTCGTCTTCGGCTCGGGGATCATCTCCGACGAGATCGACCGCTCGCTCGAGGACAGCATCCTGATCGTCCTCCCGCTGGCGTTCCTCTTCGTCACGGTCGTCCTCTCGGTCGCCTACCGTGACGCGTTCGACATCCTCCTGGGTATGTTCGGCATCCTGGTCGTCCTCGTCTGGACGTTCGGGTTCATGGGCTGGGTCGGGATCGACTTCAACCAGGTGATGGTCGCGGTTCCGGTGTTGCTGGTGGGGCTGTCTATCGACTACGCGATCCACGTCTTCATGCGCCACCGCGAGCAGCGGGTGTCCGACGGCGGTTCGACGCGGCGAGCGATGGCCGTCGCGCTCTCGGGGCTGGGGCTCGCGCTCGTCTGGGTGACGGCGACGGCCGTGATCGGTTTCCTCTCGAACCTGGTGAGCCCCGTCGCGCCGATCCGGGAGTTCGGCGTCGTCAGCGCGTTCGGGATCACCACGGCGCTCGTGGTCTTCGGCGTCTTCCTCCCCGCAGCGAAGCTCGAACTCGATGCGCTGTTGGAGAAGCGCGGAATCGATCGCGAGAAACGGGCGTTCGGGACCGGCGGGGGTCGGTTCAGCTCGTTCCTCTCCGGCGGCCAGCGGATCGCCCGACGCGCGCCCTGGGCGGTCGTCGTCCTCGCGCTCCTCCTGACGCTGGGCGGGGCCGCGGGCGCGACGCAGGTCGACACCACGTTCGAGCAGGAGGACTTCATCGCCGACGACCCACCGGAGTGGGCCACAGCGCTCCCGGGACCGTTCGCCCCCGGCGAGTACACGGCGAAAGGGACACTGGAGTACGTCGACGAGAACTTCGTCCGCGGCGACTCGCAGGCACAGCTACTCGTCAGGGGGGAGCTCACCGACGACGACGCGCTCACGCGGATCGACGCCGCAGAACGCGATGCCGGGGCGGCGGACGTGACGGTGACGCTCGCGAGCGGCGGCGCGGACGTCGACGGTCCGGTCTCCGCCATGGAGGACGTCGCCGACGAGGACGACGCCTTCAACGAGACCTTCATCGACGCCGACACGACCGGCGACGGCGTTCCGGACTCCGACCTCGAGGGCGTCTACGACGCCTTCTTCGAGGCCGACAGCGACCGGGCGGCCGACGTCCTCCACCGGACGAGCGAGGGCGAGGTCGAGTCGGCACGGATCGTCGTCTCGGTCCGCGGCGACGCCGCGTCGGGGGAGGTGACCGAGGAGATGCGCGCGGTCGCGGCGTCGCTCGACGGCGACGGCCTCGAAGCGAGCGCGACCGGCCAGGTGATCGTCTTCCACGTCGTCGAGCAGGAGCTCTTCTCGACGGTGATAGAGAGCCTGCTCGTGACGCTCGTCGCCGTCTTCGCCTTCCTGATGGCGGGCTACCGCTGGCTCCACGGCAGCGCGACGCTCGGGGCGATCACGCTCGCGCCGATCGCCTTCTCGGTCGCCTGGATCCTCGGCTCGATGTACCTCCTGGGGATCTCGTTCAACGTGATGACCGGGCTCATCACCAGCCTCACCGTCGGGCTGGGCGTTGCGTACAACATCCACATGACCGAGCGCTACATGCTCGAACGCGGACGGGGAGCGGACACCTGGGAGGCGCTCTCCCGTGCCGTCACCGGGACGGGTGGGGCGCTGTTGGGGAGCGCGGCGACCACCGTCGGCGGCTTCGGCGTGCTGGTCTTCGCGATCCTCCCGCCGCTCCAGCAGTTCGGCCTCATCACCGGGCTGACGATCGTCTACGCCTTCCTCGGGAGCGTCTTCGTCCTCCCGAGTTTCCTCGCGCTGTGGACGCGGTATCTCGCGCCAGAGGCCGTCTCGGTCCCGACGCTCTCCGTGGGGGCCGGGGAGGCCGCCGGCGACGACGACTGATCCGAGCGATCGGCCAATAGCCTCAGTCGCCCCCGCATCCGCCGCCCGTGAGCGACGGCGGCGAGGGGATCGGCCACCGTGTCGAAGCGAACGGTTCAACACGCTGCCGTCCGATAACGACGACGGTGAAGACGATCGCGCTCTCGGCCGTCGATGGGGCGGGGAAGAGCTCGACGGCGAGGGCGGTCGAGGCACGCATCCGAGAGGAGGGGCGGACGGTCAGGACGCTGCACTGGCCGAGCGACTCGCTCCTCGGGCTGTTGCCGGACAGGTCCGGACGGACGGCGCGGGGGCTCGCGACCCTCGTCGGGACCGATCGGTTCCGCTCGGAGGCGGGTCGAACCCCGGAGATCCGTGGCTCCCGGACGCACGAGATCGACGCGAGCGGCTGGCTCGCTCGGCCGCGACGGGCGGTCTTCCTCACGCTTCTCGTGGTCATGTTCTGTCTCGTCGTCGTCAACGACCGCCTCATGCGACCGGCTCTCGCCCGCCGCTATCGCGGCGTCGACCGGGTCGTCCTCGATCGCTGTGCGCTCGACGACCTGGTCCACCTCGAGTACCTCGGCCTGCCCGGGGGTCTCGTCGCGCGGGGGATCGCCCGGACCGACACGGACGGGATCCGCCTGATCGACGTCCCCCCAGAGGTCGCGATGGGACGGGACACGGGCGTCGACGGGCCGGACCACTCCGACCGGTACTACGAGGAGAAGGTCGCGCTCTACCGTCGGTACGCCGACCGCCACGACATCCGCCGTCTCGACGGGACCGACGACGTGGAGGAGCTGTCCCGCCGGATCGTTCGAGAGGGGGAGTGATCGGGCGTGGCCGGATGCGGTGGCGACCGCGTGCTGACGGGGAACCACGAACAGTTATTCCGGTCCGCTCCGCGGAGTACGCCATGACGGAGTTCTCCAGACGCGTCGAGGCGGTGTCGATCAGCGGCATCCGCGAGGTGTTCGAGGCGGCCGGTGCGGACGCGATCAACCTCGGTATCGGCCAGCCCGACTTCCCCACGCCCGAGGGCGCCCGCGAGGCCGCGCTCTCGGCGATCCGCGAGGGGAAGACCGACGGCTACACCTCGAACAAGGGGACCAGGGAGCTTCGAGAGGCTATCAGCGCCCGGTACGACGCCGACTGGGACCTGACCGTGGATCCGGGCGACGTCATCGCGACGGCGGGCGGGAGCGAGGCGCTCCACATCGCCCTGGAGGCCCACGTCGACCCCGGTCAGGAGGTGCTCTTTCCCGACCCCGGCTTCGTCTCCTACGACGCGCTCACCCGGATCGCCGACGGCGTGCCGCGACCGCTCCCGCTGCGCGAGGACCTCACGCTCGATCCGGAGACCGTGGAGGCGGCGATCACCGAGGAGACGGCGGCGTTCGTCGTCAACAGCCCCGCGAACCCCACCGGAGCGGTCCAGTCGACCGAGGACATGCGCGAGTTCGCCCGGATCGCCGACGAGCACGACCTCCTCTGCATCTCCGACGAGGTCTACGAACACATCGTCTTCGAGGGCGAACACCGCTCGCCGCTCTCGTTCGCGGAGAGCGACAACGTCGTCGTCGTGGGCGCCTGTTCGAAGACCTACTCGATGACCGGCTGGCGACTCGGCTGGGTCACGGCGAGTACCCGACGGATCGAGCGCATGTTACGGGTCCACCAGTACGCCCAGGCGTGTGCGAGCGCGCCGGCGCAGTACGCCGCCGAGGGCGCCCTTCGAGGGCCACAGGACGTCGTCCGCGAGATGCG
>SKWB01000320.1 GCA_007129135.1 Halococcaceae archaeon
AGGTCACGGTCTTTCACACGTTCTGGGGCCTCGAGATCCTCCACGAGGAGCACTCGAAGGAGCTGAAGCTGAGCGCCGTCGGCAACCCGAACATGCCGATCCCGAACGCGATCGCCGCGCTGCCCGGCATGGACCGACTGACCACCCGGATGATGCGGAAACGGATCGAGGAGAACGACGTCGCCACGGTCGAGGAGCTCGTCCGGACGGCGCTCGACAGCGGTGTCGAGCTCCAGGCCTGCCAGATGACGATCGACCTCCTCGGCTACGACGAAGCGGACTTCTACGACGGCGTGACGACCGGGGTCGGTGCTGCGACCGCCTTCCAGAAGATGGCGAGCGCGGACATCCAGCTGCTCGTCTAGCGCCCACCTCCCCCGCGGGCCCTCCTCGCGGCGTCGAACACGCGCTTCCCGGCTCCACGGTGACCACCCGGGCCACCCGAGGGTCCGCGTGTCAGGTCTGCGAGCGTCGCTCAGTGCCCGAGCCGTAGGCGTCCGAGGGTCTCGAGCCCTGGCGGCTCTCCCCGGTTGGCTCGATGCGCCAGACCGTCCCGCCGCTCTGTGCTCGTGACCACTCCTCGACGGTGACCGAGAGCCCGGGTGCGTCCGTCCGTGCGAGTTTCGCGATCTTCTTGCCGGCGAAGTTGATCGGGACGTCCGTCCCGTCGATGAGCTCCTCGGTGGTGAGATAGGAGAGTCGGTCGACGCTGTTGAGCGCACACCGAATCCGCTCACAGATCTCTTCACGATCCATGACTGCTATCTCCGTGTGACGTCGAGGCAGTATTTGTACTTTCAGGTTCTCGGGCTGCCACGAGCCCCGGCTCGGAGAGCCCCCCGGTTCATCCGTCCAAGAGCGCACGCAGGAGCCGCCGTTCCGCCGCCCGGAGGTGGTTCGTGAACGTGGGTGCCGCGATGTCGAGCGTCTCCGCGACCTCCTCGCCGGTCGAGGTCCGCGGCCAGTCGAAGTAGCCGCTGAAGTACGCCGTTTCGACCACGGTGCGCTGTCGGTCGGTGAGCGGCTCCAGCAGTTCGGCCCGGACCTCCCCGGCCGTCCTCGGCTCCCGGGTCGTCGACCGGACTCCGACCAGTTCGGTCCCGGGGAACGGCAGGTTCAGCGCGTCGAGCACCTCCCTGGGGTTCGTCTCCATCGGCAGCTCCACGAGGATCCGCATCTCCTTCGGCGTCGTCCGCTGGCTTCGTACGCGCCCGCCGTAGGGCGCTACCGTTCCGCTCACCGTCGGTCCCGACACCGTCAGCCGGAACAGGGCCTCGGTCCCCTCCCGGCCGACGAGACTCACCGCCTCCACCGCCGGCCGCCGACCGGCCACCTCCTCGAACCGCTCGACCGACAGCCCGGAGACGGTCACGAACTGGAACACCCTGTCGTCGCCGATCGGTATCGTCCGCTCGACCGAGACGAGGAGGTCGGGGGCCGACTCCGCCCTCTCGCCGGTGATCGTTCGTGCGATCTCGGTGTTCCGGAGGTCGAGTTCCACCACCGACTCGCTCACGAGCGCCTTCCGTTGTTCGGCGCTGTGAATCGCGTGGCCGATCACGTCGCCCAGGTGCGCCAGCGCCTCGCGCTCGGGCTTCGTGAACCCGGTCGCCCGATCGGAGTAGACGTTGAGGACGCTGTAGAGGAGCCCGTCGTGAACGATCGGGATCGCGGCGGAGGACTCGAACCCCCGCTCGCGTGCCTGCGATCGCCAGGGGTCGTAGTCGGCCTCCGTTCGGAGGTCGTGGGCGAACTGCGGTTCGTGCGTCCGGATCGCCGTTCCGGTCGGGCCCCGTCCGTGCGGGTCGTCCGGGTCGATCGAGAGCCGCGATTCGGCCAGATACGTCTCCTCCCCTCCCGCGGTCTGGTTCGGCGTCACCGTCTCGCTGCCCCGCTCGACGTTCCCCGTCCAGGCGAAGACGTAGAACTCCGTCTCGACTATGCGGCTGCACACCCGTCGTTCGATCTCCTCGCGGGAGGAGGAGCCGATGGCGAGATGCGTGATCTCCCGGATGACCCTGTTCAGGTGGTTGATCGCCGCGAGCTGCGACCGCTGGTTCTCGAGTCGTTTCTCCTGGCGCTTGCGCTCGGTGATGTCACGGAAGTAGATCGAGAGCCCGATATCCGAGGGGTACGACCGGATGTCGAACCAGGTGTCGAGCGGTGAGACGTACTCCTCGTAGACCACTGGCTCCTGACTCCCCACCGCGCGGCGGTACCGCTCTTCGACCCGTGTTCCGATCGCTTCGGGGAACTGCTTCCAGAGCACCGACCCGATCAGCTCCTCGGCGGACCGAGAGAGCAGTTCCTCCGCGCGTTCGTTCGCGTAGAGGATCCGGGCGGCCGCGTCTAGTTCGAGGACGCCGTCGGTGATCCGGCTGTAGACGTCCTCCGCGACCCGGCCGCTCGGGCGGTGTTCACACAGCCGTTCGGCCGCACGGTACGGCCCGCCGAGCCCGAGGTCGATCCGGAGCTCGTCGAACTCGACGACCGGCCGCTTCGCACCCCGTTCCTCAACGAACGAGAGGACACCGCACTCCTCGAGCCGGCCGAGTTCCGAGTGGACGTTCTTCACGTCCCGGTCGACGAGGCGGGCGGTCTCGCTGATGCTCGTCGGACACTCCCGCCGGACCGTGTCGAGCAGTTCGACCGCCCCCGGAGTGAACGTCCGGTGAAGGGTTTCGAGGTCGGGGAGCGTGACGAACTGTCCGTTAGCGTGACCCGTCGATCTCGTGCGCTCCCGTTTCGCCGATGCGTCGGGTTCGTCTCGCGCTCTCTCGGTCGAGTCGACCGTGACGACGAGCGTCGATACGTTCGCACCGGGGCGATGGGTCGGTGACATGGGTCGGTTCTGCCCTGACGACGAGTGATCGGTACCCGCCCACCGATCGGGCGGGCGTTCGGTCCGGGGTCGTTCGGGTTCTGGTGCCCACTCGCCGGGGATCGTGATAATACCATTGGTCGTTCGACCAACACACTGTACGCCCCGCGAGCACTCCTCCGCCTGCCGCTCCGTGTGAGCGCCGACCGGCCCTCACGTCGTATCTACCGTTCGTTCTCCCCTTTCACGAGCCCATCACGCGCTCTTCACGGGCGTTGGGATCTCCCTCGAGATCGATAACGTAACTCCGAGAGCGGTCTAACCTACGCCGTCGTCACTCCGGACGAAGACCGGTCCGTCGACGTACACTATCTCTGTAGGCAATCCGGCTTTCGGCGTCCGACGCCTCCATCGATAGAGAACGATACTCATGGACCCGAACACACGAGACCACGATCGAACGGAGGAGCGTCGAATCGACGAGGGCATCGGTGAGGAGGAAGCGGTGTTCGGCGGGGTGTCCGATCACACCGCGCTCTTCGGCGCGCTCGCGCTCCGGTCGTGCCGGTTCGTCCTCTATCAGTTCCTCGGGGCCTCGGAGTCGAGCGCCTCGGTCGACGAGCTGGTCGATGGGGTTCGAGCGCTCGCCGTCCAGGCCGACGACCGATCGCTCGTGGGCGACGAGCGCCTCGAAACGCTCCTCAGGGAGCGGTCGATCCCGCGGCTCAGACGCCTCGGCGTCGTCGAGTACGACCCGCGAAGCGACGTCGTTCGGTACCACCGACGGCCGTTCGTCGAGGAGTACGTCGAACACGCGGCGTTCCAGGAGCTCCCGGCAGGGGTCCCCAAGGTCCCCTCGCGCGTCGACCCCTCGAGAGACCGGTCGTAACCCGTTTCATTCCGACGCGGCGCTCGTCGGCTCGAAACCCCCGTGCCGAGCGGGACGACGGTAGATGACACTCCGACCGGCTCCGCTGGAATACGCTTCGTGGCCTGGAGTTTCGGACGAGGAGCGGCCTGCCATTCCACGATCACTGATTCACTGAGACGAGTAAGTAACTCTGCCAATTGGCCCCACTACACCCCGATATTTACTGGATCTCGTTATAACACTCCGAAATAAAGCTATCTGAATCCCACTCTACTTTTTAGTATATAAATAAGCGACAACGCTACACTAACTGCATAACAACATTCTAAAAGTAGTAACTCATGAAACTCGTTTATAGTACGGTATCTGAGGGGGGTCGACCGGCAGTGCACGGACGTTCCTCACTCGTCACGCCCTCGGTGCTCTTCCGTACCGGCCGGGCGGCGTCACGGTCGGGGTGGCCTGGTCCACGGAGTGGTCGCGTCGACCGGGTGGCCCGCTCGCCGGTCGTCGTCCCCCTCACTTCCACTGTCTCCGTGTTGACGTAGGGCGAGTCCCCGCACACGAACAGTGGACGACGACCGTCCTCTCGATCCGAATCGGGGACCGCTCGTCCCGGTGAGGTCGCACCGTTCGACGGACAGTGACGACCACCGGGCACCGACGACCGCCGACGGGAGCCGGCCCTCCCGATGTATTTAAGAGAACTCACCGAGGTGCCCCCGTATGGAAGTCACCGACGTGCGGTCGTACGTAGTGGACGCTGACTGGCGCAACTGGTTCTTCGTCGTCGTCGAGACGGACGAGGGCATCTCCGGGGTCGGGGAGGCGCTGAGCGGGGAGGGGCTCACCGCGGCGCTGGAGGCGACGATGGACGCACACAAGCACTACGTGATCGGGGAGGACCCGCTCAACCGCAAGAAGATCAACCGACGGATGATGCGATACCCGTTCGCCTGGCGGGGCGGGAAGCTGATCAGCGCCATCGGCTCGGCGATCGACATCGCGCTCTGGGACATCGCCGGGAAGTACTACGACGAACCCGTCTGGAAGCTCCTCGGCGGGAAGGTCCACGACGAGATCCCCGTCTACGCCAACGGGTGGCACATCGGCGAGCGAACGCCCGAGAACTACGCGCATCACGCGGAGAAGGCAGTAAAGGACCAGGAGTACCCCGCGCTCAAGTGCGACCCGTTCGCTCACTACGAGTACTCCCTCTCGAACGCCCAGATCGAGGAGGTCGCGGAGCTACTGGAGGCCGTCCGCGACGCCGTCGGCTGGGACGTCGGCATCGGTCTCGACTGTCACGGGCGCTTCTCCGTTCGCGGCGCGATCCAGGTCGCAGAGGCGCTCTCGGAGTACGACATCATGTTCCTCGAGGAGCCGGTCGAACTCGAGGACAGGGAGGCGATGGCCGAGGTCAACAGGCGGGTGAGCATGCCCGTCGCCACCGGCGAACGCATCTACAACAACGCGACGATGAACGACGTGATCAACGAGGGGGCCTGTGACATCATCCAGCCGGACCTCACGAACTACGGCAGTCTGGCGGAGCTCCAGCACGCCGCGGAGATGGCGAAGTCCAGATACATGACGTTCGCGCCGCACAACCCGAACGCGGGGGTCAGTACGGCGGCGGGCCTGCACCTCTGTGCCGGGATCGAGAACCTGGAGGTGCTCGAACACATGAGCCGCGACGTCGCGTGGGGCAACGAGGTCGTCCGCCACGACTTCGAGGTGAGAGACGGTGTCATCGAGGTCCCGGACGAGCCCGGTCTCGGCGTCGAGTTCGACGAGGAGGCGGCGAAGCAGTACCCCGGCGAGCCGAAGGACAGCCACAGCCTCTTCGACGAGGAGGGAGCGCTCAAACGGCCGTAGATCGACCCGAGCGCGCGGATATCGACCGGATTCCGTACACGTACTGGGGAACGAAAGGACGGAGCCGGCCGGTCTCGTGCGGTGACGGTGGCCACGACTCGTGCTATACATACTTCATGTTACAACACGTTTAAGAGGGTCTCGACGCATCTCACGTGTCATATGAGGTACTACCACAGTACCGACGGGACGGGGCCACGTCTGCTGGCCCGCCACGACGGAGCCCTGTACGATCTCACGGCCGTGAAACCGGGGGTGGCCCGCTTCGTCGACCTCTGTGAGGCGGCCTCGATCACGGACCGGTCGATCGACGATATCGCCCGCGGACTCCTCGACTCGGCGGAGGTCCGCTCTGACGAGCTCCTGGCGGACGTGGGACGACCCGTCCGCCCGGGGGAGGTCTGGGCGGCGGGCGTCACCTACCGGATCAGCGAGGAGGCGCGGGAGGCCGAGAGCGGGATGCCCGAGGTCTACCTCGACGTCTACAGCGGCGAGCGACCCGAGGTCTTCTTCAAGGCGACGCCGAACCGGACGGTCGGGCCGAACGAGGCCGTGGGTATCCGCGCCGACTCCTCCTGGGACGTCCCCGAACCGGAACTCGGCGTCGTCGTCCACCGCGGGGAGATCGTCGGCTACACGATCGGCAACGATATGAGCAGTCGGTCGATCGAGGGGGAGAACCCGCTCTACCTCCCGCAGGCGAAGGTCTACGACCGGTGCTGTGCGATCGGCCCCTGTGTCTCGTCGGTCGACTCGGTCGGCGACCCGCACGACCTCCGCATGTCGATGACGATCGAACGTGACGGCGAGACGATGTACGACGGCTCCACCTCGACCGCCGAAATGGTACGGAGCTGTGAGGAACTCCTCACGTACTACGCCCGCCACAACGACCTGCCGGAGATGGCCGTCCTCCTCACCGGAACGTCGCTCGTCCCCGACGAGGGGTTCACGCTCGAGGCGGGCGACGAGGTCGAGATCGAGATCGAGAAGATCGGTACGCTCAGAAACGACGTCGTCACCGTGTAGAATCGACCGGGTAGAGACCGAGGCGGGCCGGTCGCCGATCGGACGGTGACGGGGACTCCGGTCGGTCGGACGCGGTCCAAACGGTGAAGCCAACCGCCCGCCATCGAGGGGTATGGTAGACGGCGCGCACCTCGACCGACTGGACGCCTTTCTCGACGAGCACGCCCTCGAGGCGATCTGGCTCGCGAGGTCGAACTCCTTCGCCTGGCTCACCCGCGCGAGCAACGTCGTCGACGTCGGCTCGGAGGTCGGCGTCGCGGCCGCCGGCTACGACGGGAGTTCTCTGGAGGTCCTCACGGCCAACAACGAACTGGAACGCTTCCGGGAGGAGGAACTCCCCGGGGACGTGACGGTCGACGCCTTCGACTGGTGGGAGGGGTCGCTGGCCGAGGCCGTCGCCGACCGCTCGCCGACGCCGGCGGGGGCGGACTTCGAGGTCCCGGGACTCCGACGGGTCGACGTCTCCTCGCTCCGACGGCCGCTGACGGCGGCCGACGTCGACCTGAGCAGGGAGGTCGGCGGGGCGGCGGCCGCGGCGGTCGAGTCGGCCTGTCGGGGGCTGACGCCCGAGACGACCGAGCGCGAGGCGTCGGCTCTCCTCCACAGGAACCTCGTCGGGGCCGGGTTCACCGTCCCGTGTGTGCTGATCGGGGGCGCCGAGCGGGCGAGGAGACACCGACACGTCACCCCGCAGCCGACGCCGATCGGCGAGTACGCGGTCGTCACCGCAGGGGTCGAGCGGTACGGCCTCTACGACTCGATCACGCGGATCGTCGCCTTCGACCCGCCCGACTGGCTCGAAGCGCGCCACGCCGTCGCCTCGAGGGTCCACGCGACGGCGCTCGCGGCGAGTCGGGCGGCCGGACGATCCGGTGGCACCGCGGGGGAGGTGTTCGACGCGATCCGGGAGGCCTACGACGACCTCGGCCATCCCGGGGAGTGGCGGAACCACCACCAGGGGGGTGCCGCGGGCTTCGCCATGCGCGAGTGGATCGCCGCCCCCGATAGCACACTGGCGGTGCGGCTGCCGATGACGTTCGCCTGGAACCCGACGCTCCCCGGCGCGAAGAGCGAGGAGACGGTGCTCGTGACCGACGACGGCTGCGAGGTGCTGACGAGGACGGGCGAGTGGCCCACCTCGCGGTTCGAGGCCGTCGGCTACGACGCTGAGATCCCGTTGAGCGGCGTCCTGCTCCGATGATGGGGACCCACTCGACGGGAGGGGATCCGGACGGGAGTGGCCCGGTTCGCGGCCTGGTCGTCGCCGACGACCTGACCGGGGCGACCGACACCGGCCACCAGTTCGCCGCCCGGGGGTTCGAGACCACCGTGAGAGTGACGGACGACGCCGACATCGACCGTTCGGACGTGGTGGTCTACGACACTGACTCGCGGTACCGTGACGAGGGAACCGCCGCGGACCGCGTCGCGAGGGCGATCGACGCCCATCCCGACGCCGTCGTCTACAAGAAGGTGGACTCGACGCTACGCGGGAACCTCGTCGCCGAGATCGGCGCCGCGGCCGAGGCGACCGACGCGGACCTCGTGCTCGTCGCGCCCGCGTTCCCCGCCACCGGTCGCGTGACCGTCGGTGGCGTCCACGTCGTCGAGGGGCGGCCGGTCGCGGAGACTGCGGCCGGACGCGACCCCGACAGCCCGGTCGATGACTCACACGTCCCCA
>SKWB01000115.1 GCA_007129135.1 Halococcaceae archaeon
TCGAGTCGAACGAGGAGCTGCTGGGCGAGTACGACGTCCCCGACCGCTCGGGCTGGCTCGCGAAGGAGTGGTCGCCGATCCAGGGCGCCGAACACCAGGCGGTGCGCGACCGCGTGGGGATCTACGACCTCTCGCGGTACACCGGCATCGAGATCACGGGCCCGGACAGCCTCGCGGTCGTCCAGCGCGTGTTCACCAACGACATGGACGTCGATGTCGGCCAGGTGCGCTACGCGCCGATGCTCGACGAGGCGGGCGGGGTGCTCGCGGATATGGCGATCACGCGGCTCGGCGAGGACCGGTTCGTCGCGACGACCGGCGGCGGCTCGTCGGCGACCGAGCACACGCGGTGGATCCGCGAGCAGGCATCGGGGGAGGTCTCGATCGACCCGCACGTCTCCGATCAGTGCGGGCTCGGCGTCTGGGGGCCGAAGGCGCGCGAGGTGCTCCAGCCGCTGACCGACGAGGACCTCTCGCACGAGGCGTTCGGCTACTTCCGCGCGAAGGAGTTCTACCTCGACTCGATCCCGGTGACGGCGCTTCGGGTCTCCTACGTCGGCGAACTCGGCTGGGAGCTCTACGCGCCGACGGAGTACGGCGGACGGCTCTGGGACCTCGTCTGGGAGGCCGGCGAGGACCACGGGATGGTCCCACTGGGCAACGGCGCGTTCCTCGGGTCGCTCCGCCTGGAGAAAGGGTACCGGCTCTGGGGCACCGACGTCACCCCGGAGTACGACCCGTACGAGGCCGGGATGGGCTTCGCGGTCGACAGGGAGACCGAGTTCGTCGGGAAGGCGGAGCTCGAGGGTGCGTCCGACCCCGAGCGGACGCTCACCCCGCTCGCGCTCGACGAGCCGGGGACAGTGGTCGACTCGGGGAAGCCGATCTACGACGGCGAGGCGCTGGTCGGCTACGTGAACGCGGCGGACTACGGCTACAGCATCGACGCCGGCATCGCCTACGGCTACCTGCCCCCCGAGTACGCGGAGGAGGGGACGGGCCTGGAGATCGCCTACGAGGGCGAGCGCTACCCCGCGACGGTCGCGAGCGAGCCGTTGTTCGACCCCGGACGGGAGAAGATTCTTCGGTAGGCGGTGAGAGGGTCGGGTATGACCGCAGCGGAGTTCGGGTTCGCGGATATCGAGGCGGCGCGCGAGCGACTCGACGACGAGAGCGTCGTGAAGCGGACCCCCGTGGAGGAGAGCACCTCACTCTCGGCGATGGTCGGTGCCGACGTCCACCTGAAGATGGAACACCTCCAGTGGACGGGCTCGTTCAAGCCCCGCGGGGCGTACAACAAGATCAGGGAGTGCGAGGAGGAGGACGGGATCGAGCGCGCCATCGCGGCGAGCGCGGGCAACCACGCCCAGGGGGTGGCGCTCGCGGCGACGAAACGCGGCGTCGAGTCGACGATCGTGATGCCGAAGGCCGCCCCCCAGACGAAGATCGACGCGACCCGTGGCTACGGCGCGACGGTCGAACTCGAGGGGCGCGACTTCCAGGCGGCGATGGCCCACGCGAAGGGGCTCGCCGAGGAGGACGAGGAGGCGACGTTCGTCCACGCCTACGACGACCCGGCGATCGTCGCGGGCCAAGGGACGCTCGGCGTCGAGATGGTCGAGGACCTCCCCGAGGTGGAGACGGTGATCGTCCCGATCGGCGGCGGCGGGCTCATCTCGGGGATCGCGACGGCCTTTTCCGAACTCAGTCCGGAGACGCGGATCGTCGGCGTCCAGGCCGAGGAGGCGGCGACCGTACCCGAGAGCCTGAAGAAGGGGACCCCACAGACGCTCGACACGGTGGGGACGATCGCCGACGGCATCGCGACCGGCGGGGTCTCCGAACTCACCCTCGGGATCATCGAGGAGCACGTCGACGAGGTGCTCACCGTGAGCGACGACGAGATCGCACGCGCGATCCTCCTGTTGCTCGAACGGGCGAAACAGCTGGTCGAGGGTGCGGGCGCGGCGGGGGTCGCGGCGCTGCTCTCGGAGGAGCTCGACGTCACGGGGGAGACGGTGATGCCGCTGCTCTGTGGCGGCAACCTCGACATGCCGATGCTCCAGACGGTGCTGACCCACGCGATGACCGACCGCGAGCAGCTACTCCACCTCCGGGTGCGGATCACCGACGCGCCGGGACGGATGGCCGACCTCTCGGGGATCATCGCCGAGCACGACGCGAACATCCGCTGGGTACGCCACGACCGGGCGGTCGAGGGACTCGCCGTGGGGGAGGCACACCTCGTCTTCTGCGTCATCACCAGCGGGTCCGAACACTCGCGGGCGATCACGCGGGCGATCGAGGAGCGCGGCTACGACGCGACGATCATCAACCGCCGGTAGCATATAAGACAGAACCTTTTTGAGGGGATGCAGAGAATCACATACATGGCAGATAGCGAGCCACCATCGGTAGAGGAGCAGTCGCACCCGAACTACCCGAGCGTCGACCAGTCGGACCGGACGCTCCCGAGGAACCTGCGCCAGTCGGGCGATCCGGGCATCGAGATGCTGGTGTCGACCCGGGTCAGGAAGTCGCCGTTCTTCCACAAGTCGTTCGTCGAGAACGGCGCCTGGCGCTGTACGGTCTACAACCGGATCTACCACCCCCGTGGGATGCTGAAACCCGAGGAGGGCGGGATGATGGCCGAGTACGACGCGCTCGTCAACCACGTGACGATCTGGGACGTCGCCGTCGAGCGCCAGATCAGGGTGAAGGGACCGGACGCCGAGGCGCTCACCGACTACGTCATCACGCGCGACGCGACGGCGATCGAGCCGATGAAGGGCAAGTACGTCATCCTCTGCAACGAGGACGGGGGCATCCTGAACGATCCCGTACTCCTCCGCCCCGCCGAGGACGAGTTCTGGTTCTCGCTCTCCGATTCGACGCTGATGCAGTGGCTCCAGGGCGTCAACGTCGGGATGGACTTCGACGTCGAGATCGACGAGATCGACGTCGCCCCGATGCAGGTCCAGGGCCCGAAGTCGGTCGACGTGATGGCCGACGTCGTGGGCGAGGAGGTCACCGAGATCCCGTACTACGGGCTGATGGAGGCCGAGATAAACGGCGTCTCCTGTCTGGTGAGCCAGACGGGCTTCTCCGGCGAGAAGGGCTTCGAGATCTACGTCCGCGACGCGACGAAGAACGCCGAACGCGTCTGGGACCCGGTCCACGAGTCGGTCGTCGAGCACGGCGGGATGCAGGTCGCGCCCGCCCACCACCGGCGGATCGCCGCGGGCATCCTCTCGTGGGGCCAGGACATGGACCACGAGACCTCGCCGTTCCAGGTGAACCTCGGGTACCAGGTCCCGAGCGACAAGCAGGGCGAATACATCGGCAAGGAGGAACTCGAACGCCAGCAGGCGCTGATCGACGACGGCCAGTACCCGTTCAACCACAAGATGGTCGGGCTGAAGATGGCCGGCGAGCCGATCCAGGACTACGCGCCCGACTTCTGGCTCGTCTCCGACCCCGAGACGGGCGAGGAGTGTGGCTACGTCACCTCGCCGTGGTACAACCCCGAACTCGAGACGAACCTCGCGCTCGCGTTCGTGCCCGCCGAGAAGCTCTCGCACCTCGACGCCACGCTGGACGACGAGATCTACAAGACGGACGCCGACGTCGAGTTCGAGGTCCACCTCCCCGACGAGTACGCCGAGACGCCGGGCGAGCCGGTCTTCGCGACGGTCTCGAAGGTACCGTTCAAGCCGTCGGTGAACCCGAGCGCGCGCGAGCAGGCGAAGCTCCACGCGAGGGAGGACGCGACCGAGTGAGCCGTTCGGGACGGCTCGCGGACCGACCGGTCGCCCGCCCTCGCGTCGACGGGACGGAACCGACGGAACCACGGTCGACGAACCCCTAAGGACCACCCATGTCACTCATCTCAGGATCGAGCGAGACGGTCGAGGGCGTTCCGATGCTGCTCTCGGAGCCCCGGTTCGAGCTGATGCCGTTCGACAGCTTCGGCGAGCAGATGGAGCACCTCCCAGCGGGCGCGACGATCGCGATCACCACCTCACCCACGCTCGGCCTCGACGCGACGCTCGAGTGGACCGAGAAGGGCGCGGCCGCCGGCTACGAGATCGTCCCGCACATCGCCGCGCGCTACGTCAGAGATCGGGAGCACCTCGTCGACATCGTCGAGGTCCTCTCCGAGGCTGGTGTCACCGACCTCTTCGTCCCCGGCGGCGACCGCGAGGAGCCCGCCGGCGAGTTCGAATCGGCCTACGAGCTGCTGGTAGCGCTCGACGAACTCGACCACCCGTTCGAGGAGATCGGGATCACCGGCTATCCCGAGGGTCACGACTTCCTCTCGGACGAGACGCTCGCCGAGTCGATGGCGAAGAAGGAGCCGTACGCGACCTACATCGTCACGCAGCTCTGTTACGACCCCGAGGCCGTCGTGGAGTGGGTCGGCGAGATCCGCGACCGAGGGGTCGAGCTCCCGGTCGAGGTCGGCATTCCGGGCGTGCTGAGCTACCAGCGGCTCATCGGTATCTCCCAGAAAGTCGGCGTCGGTGACTCGATCCAGTTCCTGCGGAAGACGACCGGGATCGTCGGCTTCGTCAAGCAGCTGATCGGCTCGCGTGGGGTCTACACGCCCGACGAGCTGATCGAGGGGCTCGCCCCCTACGTGAACGACCCGGAGTACGACATCACGGGCGTCCACATCTACACGTTCAACCAGGTGCCCGACACCGAGTCCTGGCGCGAGGGCGCGCTCGGCGAGCGGCTGTAGGGCGGGCTCGGGCGTCGTTTACGAGCGGCGGCCGCCCCCTGTGCCCCAACAGAACTTGCACTGACGAGGGCGACGGCCGTCGCTACACTCATTATCGCGGATCGACACGAACCGAGGCGAGAAGGCCGTCTCAGGCACCTCCCGGGATCAGCCCGAGCTGTTGCAGCGCCGCGACGTAATCTGCCTGTCCGTGTTCCTCGGCGATGCGACCCTCGCGCACGCGATAGACCGTCGTCCCCGTGTACCGGACCGTCTTCCCGGAGTTCGCCGGAACGGTGCCGACCGACAGCTCCCACGCGGGGCCGGTGTGCGTGCCGCCACCGACCCAGCGGGCGACGACCCACTCGCCCTCGGCGATCAGCTCGTCGGTCAGTTCGAAGCCGCCGTCCGGGAACAGCTCCGCGAACCCGACGATGCGCTGTTTCACTCCTTCTCGGCCACGGACCTCGCCGACGAGCGGGTAGTGAAACAGGATCTCCTCCGCGGCGAGTTCGTCGACGACCTCGGGGTTCAACTCGCCCCAGAACTCGGCGAACCAGCGGCTGACGAGTTCTTTCGGATCGAACTGCGGGTCGGTATCGTTCGTCTCTGATGTCATGGGTTTCTCTCCGCGATCGGGACCGTCGTCCGTCTCCCGGACGAACGCCAGTACCTCCTCGACGAACCGCTCCGGGGCGGTCTGCATCGCGACGTGGTGGTGGCCCTCGAAGGTGACGATCCGGCTGTTCGGCAGCGCTTCGTGTACCGCGGCCGTCGCGTCTCTGTACGCCCGGGGGCTCTCCCCGCCGGACAGCAGGAGGGTCGGCGTGGTCGTCCCCGCGAACCGGGCCGGGCGGAACTCGTACTCGGCTATCGCCTGCTCCTCCCGGGGCAGGGTGTGTGCACCATCGACGCGGTCCTGCCAGCTCGGATCCGTCCTGAAGACGTCGATCTCCTCCGGGGTGAGACCCGCGATCTCTCGGCAGAACAGCAGGAGCGCCGCCTCGTTCTCTCCCTCCTCCAGGAGGCCGTTCAGTTCGGCGACGACCTCCGGGGAGGCGAGTTCGTGGTCGCCGACGGCGATCCCCGGTTCGTAGAGGACGAGCCGACCGATCCCGTCCGTTCGAAGTGAGGCCTCGAGCGCGATGTTCGCGCCGTAGGAGTGTCCGAGCAGGGTGACCGGGTCGCCGATCGATTCGACGACGGCTACCACGTCAGCCACCTCCGTCTCCAACGAGTACTCCGGACTATCGCCACTCTCGCCCCGACCACGGCGGTCGAGGGCGTAGACCGTCGCGTGTTCGGCCAGTGCGGGGCGAACGCCGGCGATCTCCCACCGCCTGTGGTCGCTCACCCCGCTCCCGTGGACGAGGACGAGCGGTGGTCCCGTGCCGCTGGTCCGGTACGCTATCTCGGTGCCGTCCGCCGAAACGACGGAGTCGGTCCGAGCCTCAGTCGTCTCTCTCTCGGCGCGCATCGTGTTCCCCTCCTCGGCCCGGGTCGATATCGAGGAAGACGGCCTGCTCCTCGCCCTCCGTCCAGGCGTCGTGTCCCGGCGGTATCACCGAGACGTCGCCCGCTCGAAGCGTCTCCCGGGTCCCGTCGTCCATCTCGACCGTCATCTCGCCGGAGAGTACGAACAGGCGGTGCCGTTGCGGACAGCTCTCCGCTCCGATCACCGATCCGTAGTGCTCTGACCACACCCATCCCGGATCGACCGTGATCCGGGTGAACGTCACGCCGTCCAGCTCTGTCACGTCGACGGTCGCCTTCTCGAACGTCTCGTCCATCCGGACGAGTGGCGCTGCTCGTATCCCATCGTCGGCAGTCACGGTTTCTCTCGCCATCGGTGAAGTCGGTTACGACGACCGAGAGGTTGTAGGCATCTAGTGACGGTCGTGCAGGCCCTGGGCGGATCCCAGCGGGTGGGACTCGTACAGGGGACGTGTCCTCACGGACGGACCGATCCGAACGGCTGGCCTGTCCGTGCAGGCCGCGACGGGGCTCGACCGCGCCGCGTCGGCGAGAAGCGGGGGAAGGGTGACCGTCGACACGGCGATAGCTATTTGCGGGTGTGATCAGAATCACCGTACATATGTCATCGGAGACCAGCCCGCCAGCCGAGGCGGGGACAGTCATCGTCGGTGCGGGGATCGTCGGCTGCAGCGCGGCGTACCACCTCACGGGGATGGGCCGGGAGGACGTCGTCGTGGTCGACCGGGGGCCACTCCCGACGACCGGCGGCTCCTCGACGCACGCGCCGGGGATCATGTTCCAGACCGCGGAGGAGAAGGTGCTCTCGAAGTTCGCCTGCTACAGTCGGGAGCTCTACTCCGGGCTGCGCGACGAGGAGGGCGGCGAGATCTACAACGAGGTCGGCGGCATCGAGGTCGGCCGGACCGACGAACGCATGGAGTTCCTCCAGCGCCGGGTCGAGCACGCGAGCGCGTGGGGCGTGCCCGATCCGCAGCTACTCACGCCCGAGGAGGTGGTCGAACACCTCCCGCTCGTGAACCCGGACGTGATCCAGGGCGGGTACTACTCGCCCACGGACGGCCAGGCCTCCGGCGTGCGAGCCTGTGCGGCGCTCGCCCGCGAGTCGATGGACCGTGGGGCGACGTTCGTCCCACACACCCCGGTGCTCGACATCGAGACGGATGCCGACGGCGTCACCGGCGTCGTCACCGAGAACGGGACGATCGCCTGTGACGAGGTGCTGATCGCGACGAACATCTGGGCCCGACAGCTCGGCGACGCCGTCGGAGTGCACCTCCCGGTGACGCCGGTCGAACACCAGTACACGATGACCGAGCCACTGAACGAGCTCGCCGACGGCCAGGACGTCGCCTCCGACCCGGTCTACGAGAACTATCGGGAGGTCTCCGGCGAGAAGGCCGACAGGCTCCTCACCGCGCCCGACCGGCCGATCCTCCGCGACCAGGACCACGCGATGTACTTCCGGACCCACGGCGAGTCGTACGGGATCGGCTCGTACAACCACGAGCCGATCGTGCCAGATCCCCGAGAGCTGGGTGGCAACGATCCCGACGGCAACCAGGCTTCCGTACACGACTTCACGGAACGTCACCTGAACGAGGCGACTCACCCCGACCGCCCGGAGAAGGCACCGCGACAGGCCAGCGACGAGCTGTTGCCGGCGACGAAGGATAAGGAGCTCGAACACGCCTACAATGGGATGTTCGCGGAGTCGCCGAACGGCCTGCCGGTGATGGGCGAGGTGCAGGAGATACCGGGGCTCTGGACCGCCGCGGCGATCTGGATCACCCACGCCGGCGGCGCGGGCCGGGCGATCGCCGAGTGGATGGAGAACGGGGTCCCGCGGCTCGACGACGGCCCGATCGACCTCGCCCACTGCGACGTCAACCGCTTTCAGCCCCACGAGGGGAGCTGGGAGTTCGCGCGCGACGTGGGCGGCGAGCAGTACCGTATCGTCTACAACGTCGTCCACCCGAAGTGGGTCTGGACCGACTTCCAGCGGAACGTCCGTCGGAGTTCGGTCTATCACACGCTGAA
>SKWB01000027.1 GCA_007129135.1 Halococcaceae archaeon
ACGGATCGGTCCACCGGATCGACGTGGGGATCGACGAGGACGAGCCGAGAGAGCCCTGAGGCGGACCGACCTCTTTTTCGAGTGAGTGCCGAACGCGACGGGGCACGGGTGGGAGAGCACGGGCTCGCAGGCCGACGAACGAATCGGCAGCGCTACTCCCCGACGCTGCCGAACGGGAAGGGACAGGCCTTGTGCCACTCGGTCACACAGCCCACCCGTGCCCGAGGAGACGGATACCGGGGAGCGACGACTCCTCACCGGCAGGCAGCTGTTCGCGCTGGTGACCGAAATGCGGGCCACCGGCCACGCGATGTTCCGCTGTGCCGACCGAAAGGAGCGACTCGGAAAGGTCCCCCCTCGTCTCCGCTCTCGGGTCCGGGTCGACGAGGGCGACGTCGTACTCGCCGAGCCCTGGGACTGGGAGGACGACCGGGCCGAGATCGTCTGGCGCTACACCAACCGGGAGGCGATGCGTCTCCGGAGCGACGGACACGTCACGTTCTCGTGAGAGAGCCGGCGCTCGTCGGGTAGTCGGCCGAAAAATCTGTGAGTCGGTCCGCTGTCGGTCAGCGGTTTACTGGCGCTGGACGTTCGTCGCGCGCGGGCCCTTCGGGGCCTGCTCGATGTCGAACTCCACTTCCGTTCCCTCTTCGAGGTCCGGGCCGCCCACGTCTTCCATGTGGAAGAAAACGTCGTCGTCCGCGTCGTCCGTCGAGATGAAACCGTAGCCGCCTGTGTCGTTGAAGAAATCAACCTTGCCTTTCGCCATTGCAACTCGAGGGAGACGAGGCAGGGGGATAAGGCTTCCGCGGGTCGCGCTACCGTGGCCACCGATCGCCGATAGAGGAGCGGAGAAGCCGTTATACGTCCCCTACTGCCGTGAGAGGTGAGCGTCAGTCGTCGGCGAGGCTCGGGTGAGGTGTCGGATCGTCGTCGTGCGGGGCCGAGAGCCACTCGCACAACGCCTCCCTGGCGGTTTCCGCGCGTGCCCGCCGTTCGTCGTCGTCGATCTCCTCGATCCCGGGCGGGACGTCGACCCCGCGGTCGGTGAAGTAGCCCTCGGGGACGACCCAGTCGTTGTAGAAGTGGACGTCGGAGTCGTGGATCAGCGTCAGCGCGACTGAGGCACCGCTGCCCGCCGCGATGACCGCCTGGTGGTACTCCTTCGCCATGCGGCCGACGGCGTAGAGCCCGTCGGTCGTCGTCCTCCCGTCGGCGTCGGTCTCCACGAACCCCTTGTTCCCCCGTCGGTCGAGGTCGACATCGAGCGCCTCCAGGTAGCTCGAGTCCGACCAGGAGGCGACGATCAGGTAGGTGGCGTCGAACTCGGTCCCGTCGCCGAGTATCGCCGTGAACCGCTCTTCGCTGTCGAGCTGGGTCACCCGGCCCTCGTGGAACGAGCAGCCGGCCTCCTCGGCCTGTACACGGGTCATGTCGAGGAAGAGCCGCGGGTCGATCCCCATCGGGAAGCCCGGGTAGTTCTCCAGGTGGGCGTTCCGTCGCAGGATCGACTCGCCGTCGTTCACGATCAGCGTATCGAGGCCCGCGCGTGCGGTGAAGATACCGGCCGTCAGCCCGGCGATACCGCCGCCGACGATCAGCACGTCCTCGGTCTCGTCGTCCATACCCATCCCTCCGTCCGACCCCGCGTTAAAACTGTGGCTCCACGGACCCGGCGAGCGGGTTGGGGACCTCGCTGGTGACGTACTCGTGGCGCTTTCCCCGCAGTCGCATCGCGGTCAGCGCCTTGTGGCGCACGCGATCGGCGAACAGCGCCCCCCGGTCGCGCTCGAGGCGCTCCTCGGGGATCGACTCCGCCGCGAGCGCCTCGAACGTCTCCGCACAGCGCGTCCGCACGAGCGACCAGCACTCCGCCTCGGAGAGCGGCGTCGAGCGCGAGACCGCGTCGACCACCATCGCGAGGTGGTTCTGGAAGAGCGCGTAGTAGAGCTTGTCGTGGAGGTCCGTCTCGTCGTCGGCGTCGAGGTCGGAGTCCGGATACGGCTCGATCGAGAGGCCGTGTTCGGAGAGGCGCTCTCCCAGGACGCGGATCCCGCCGAAATCGCGCACGAGCGTCGCGACCGGGCGACCCTCCTCGATAACGAGGATCGAGTTCTGGGCGTGTGACTCGAGGGCGATCCCGTAGGTCGTGAGCAGCGAGAGCTGGTCGGGGATCGTCACCCCGAGATACCGCTCGACGAACGCCGTCGCCGCGCGCTTCGGGTCCGCGATCCCCTCGCTCTCGGCGAACCGGTCGATCACGTCCCGGACGACGGCTGCTCCCGTGGCGGGCGAGCGGGCACAGAGCGCCGAAACGGTGATCGGCGTCCGCTCCGACCCGACCAGCGGGTGCGAGACGGGGTTCTCCCGGAGCAGCCCCGAGAGGTGGCGGGCGTCGTCGAACGCCTCCCCGTCCGTGTGGGTGGCCCCCGGCGCGTAGTAGCAGGCCGCCACGGGTTCGTCGAGCAGGCCGAGCGTCTCCAACGCGTCCCGCTCCTGGATCGCCGCGAGCAGTGACGTCACGCGTGGGCCGTTCGCCACCGCCTGGGGCGAGACCGTCCGGACGACGTTCGTCGTCTGCACGGCGACCGCGAGTTTGAGGTGCGGGAGCGGTTTTCCCGTCTCGGTCGGGTAGGGGACCACCGTCCGGAGGTTCGAGAGCGGCGTCGCCGGGTGGCTGTAGGGGACGAAGAGGACTCGACCGTCCGCTCGCGCCTCAGCGTAACGTTCGGGCAGGGTGTGGTGGTACTGCCACGGGTGGATCGGGATCACGACGTACTCGCCCACACCGTCCCCCACGGGTAGCGCGCGCTCGGTGGCTTCCGAGAGTCCGTCGAACGCCTCGAAGAGCCGTTCGGTGAGGCCGCGCTCGCCCGAGCGCGTACACATCGCGTGGTCCCGGCGAACGGCCACGAACCGGACGTCGATCCTCGGTGCGAACTCGGGGGCGTACGAGAGCGAGTCGACCGAACTCATCCCGCGACGGAGCTTCGCGCCGTAGTGATACGGGTGGCCCTCCGTCGCGAGCCGCGAGAGCGCGGCGCTGGCGTCGGCACCCGGCAGCGTCGGGAGTCCGTCGAGCACGGACGACACCCCCCCGACGCGCTCGTCGAGCACGATGTGGGTGAGCCGCGAGAGGGCGAGGTTCGCGGCGCTCTCGTCGAGTTCCTCCGCGACGCGCGCCGCCTGCGCCTCGTTCGAGAACGCACCCTCGGCGACGAGCGGGGGGACCAGTTCCCCGGGGTGGTCGATCCGTTCACGTCCCCCCTCGCGACAGCGATAGACGTCGCCGGTGAGTCGCGGGCGGCCGAACCCGCCCTCGCCCTCGACCGCCACCACGACCACTGACTCGCTCTCGGGGAACGCGAGCACCGCCACCCGGTCCGCCTCCGGGGACTCCGTGCGAATCGCGCGAACGCACTCCTCCGGAGAGGAGACGCAGAGAACCGACGACGTGGACTCGGGGAGGGGGTCCCCTACACCGACCGTGGCGGGAGCCGAGAGCCCGTCGGGGTCGCCACGGAGCAGTCCGGTGAGAAAGCGATGGGTGATGTCGCGACGTGCGTCCGGCAGGAGGGAGAGATACACCTCTTCCGGCGGCGACCCGACGTCGTGTACCCGGGCGTAGTAGGTCCCGGCGGCGAACGCCTCCCGTTCCGCGTCCGTCCGAGCCCGGACGTCCTCCCCGGCAGTCATCGCTCGGGATTCGATAGCGGGCGGCTTATAGCCGGTCCATGCCGCGGAGACCGAACACTTAGGTTCCGGTCGTCGGTACGTGAGACGTGGACGAAGTCGAAGTGAGCACGGTGATCAGGCTCCCTCCGGAGGAGGTCTACGAGTTCATCGTCGACTTCCCCCGCTACGCCCGCTACTCGAAGTATCTCACGGACGTTCGCCAGCACGGCGACGGCACGCCGGGGACCCGCTACGACCTCCGGTTCGCGTGGTGGAAGCTCACTTACACCGCCCGGTCGGAGGTGACCGGTGCGGAGCCACCCTATCGCCTCGACTGGAAGCTCGTGAAGGACCTGAAAGCCCACGGCCACTGGGCGATCGAACCCGCACCGGAGGAGGCCCTCGACGGCGGCGACGCCTCCCGACTCAGCCTCCGGGTCGACTTCGATCCGGAGACCGCGAGCTCCGACTCGCTCGGGCTCCCCCGGTTCGTCTCGATGGGCTGGGTGATAGAGAAGGCCAAACCGCTGATCGTCGAGGAGGCCCAGCGCGTCGTCGAACGGATCGTCGCCGACCTGGAGGGCGAACGCCGCGACGTGGAGCTGACGATCCACCGGACGCCCGACTCGATCTGAACGAAGAAAGAACGCGCTCTACCGCTCCTCGTAGTCGCCGCCGTACTTCATGAAGACGTAGGCGAGCCCGAGCGTCGAGCCCGCGGCGACGACCGTCGCGACGCCGAGCGCTCGCGCCGCATCCGGCAGCGGGACGCCCCCGCCGCCGCCGCCGGCGTCCTCGTCCTGCACCTCGACGGTTTCGATGTCGTCACCGACGGCGATCCCGCCGTACATGCTCTGTGCGGCGTGGGGCGTACACTCGTAGGCGGTGATCCCCCCGTCGTCGAACGTCTCCTCGAACGTGAAGCCCTCCTCGGCGGTGGTGTCGCTCTCGAACTCGTGGTCGCCCTCCGAACTCGCGACGTTGTGGTCGCCGCCCTCGCCCGACCACTCCCAGACCACGGTGGCCCCCTCGTCGATCCAGATCGCCGGCGGGTCGAACTGGAGGCCGTCGTCGCCCCCACCGACCGTCACCGAGACCTCGTCTGCGCCCCGCTCGTCGGAGGTGTCGTCGAAGTTCGGCGCTTCCTCGACCTGCTCCGGCCAGTCGGGCTCCTCGTCGCCGCCGTTCCCGTCGTCGTCACCGTTCTCCTCTTCTTCGTCCTCCTCTTCCTCTTCCTCCTCTTCCTCTTCCTCGCCGTTCTCGTCTTCTTCCTCCTCGTCTTCCTGTGCGACGGCTGGTGTCGCACCCGCCGCGCCCGCGGCCCCGGCTCCGGTCGCGAGCAGGAACGTCCGCCGCGAGAAACGCTCGGTCTCCTGGGTCATACCCGAGGGTTGGGGACCGCCCGTACTGAATATGTTGGTTCCTCCCTCAGAGGCGATACTCCGCCTCGCCGCTCTCGCTCCCCAGGAACGCCGAGAGGAGGTCGATCACCGCGTCGATATCCGAGAGGTGGGCCATCTCGGTCACCGTGTGGAGATACCGGGTCGGGATCGAGATCGCACCCACGGGCGTCGCCCCGCCGGGGACCTGAAAGCCCGCCGTGTCCGTCCCGCCCGCCGGGAGGATCTCGAACTGGTGGGCGATCCCCTCGCGCTCTGCGACCTCGCGCAGCCGTCGGTTCACCTTCGGGTTCGTGATCACGCTGGAGTCCTTCAGCTTGATCGCCGCGCCCTCGCCGAGTTCCGTGACGTACTGGCCCTCCTCGAAGCCGGGGACGTCGTTCGCCACGGTCACGTCGAGGGCGACCGCGAGATCGGAGTCGATGTCCACCCCGAGCGCCCGCGCCCCGCGCAGGCCGACCTCCTCCTGGACCGTCGCGGCGAAGTGGATTGTACAGGTCGGCTCCTCGATCCGCCGGGCGGCCTCGACCATCGCGAGCACGCTCACCCGGTCGTCGAGCGCCTTCCCCGTCACCGTCTCGCCGACGATCTCGGTCCCTTGCTCCATCGTCACCAGGTCGCCCGGGGAGACGTGCTCCGAGACCGCCTCGCCGTCGAGCCCCAGGTCGATCCGGACGTCCTCGGTCTTCGGCTTCTTCTCCAGTTCCTCGTCGTCCATCGTGTGCGGCGGTGGCGAGCCGATCACCCCCGGTAGCGATCCGTCCTCGGTGTGGATCCGTACGCGCTGGGCCTTGAGAACCCGGGGATCGAACCCGCCGAGCGGATCGACCGAGACGAACCCCTCCTCGGAGACGTGGCTCACCATGAACCCGATCTCGTCCATGTGCGCCGCGACCGTCACCTCGTAGTCGGGGTTCTCGACACCGTGAACCGTCCCAACGACGTTGCCCATCGCGTCGGTTCGTAGCTCGTCGACCTCCGGCGAGAGCGCCTCCTGGATCAGCGCGCGGACCTCGTCCTCGTAGCCGGGGACGCCGGGGGTTTCCGTCAGTTCGGCGAGCAGCTCGAAGTCGAACTCGGGCGTGAGCTCCATGGACACCCTCGCCGCTCGTCGTGTATAAACTCGAAGGGTTCCGCTCAGACCTCGCGCTCGATGACGTAGCGGGTGAACGACGAGAGTTCCGCCGCGCGCTCCTCCTCGAGGTCGACCGCCGCGAGGTGCTCTCGCGCACGTTCGGCGAAGGCCAGCGCGCGCTCTCTGGCGTGCTCGACGCTCCCCGTCTCCCGGACGATCGCGATCGCCTCGTCGATCTCCTCGCGCGTGTTCTCCTCGGCCTGGAGGATCGCCGCGAGGCGGTCTCTGTCCCGCTCGGAGGCGTTCTCGGCGGCGTGAATGGCGATCAGCGTCCGCTTGCCCTCCCTGATGTCGTTGCCGTACGCCTTCCCGAACGCGCCGTCCTCCGCGATCGTGCTCTCGATGTCGAGGATGTCGTCGCCGATCTGGAACGCGATCGACATCTCCTCGGCGTACCGGGCGATCTCCCGCTCGGTCGCTTCGGACTGGCCGGTGAGTATCGCCGCCAGCCGGGCGACGATCCGGCCGAGACAGCCCGTCTTGCACGCACACATCTCGAGGTACTCCGCCTCGCTCACCGGGGCGTCGGCCGTGTTGTGCCAGTAGATGTCCATCCCCTGGCCGAGGTGTGTGCGGTTCAGTTCGTACATCAGCATCTCGAAGATCGCCAGCCGCGTCTCGGCGTCCAGCTCCGCGGGGTTCGCGCTCACCACCTTCAGAGGGAGGAAGTACATCGCGTTGCCGGCGTTGAGCGCGACGTCGGTCCCGAAGCGGTGGTGGAGGGCGGTCTCGCCCCGGCGCATCGTCGCGCCGTCCTCGACGTCGTCGACGATGATCGTCCCGTTGTGCAGCACCTCGGGGATGCAGGCGTAGGGGAGGTAGGCCTCCGGATCGGCGCCGAAGCCGTCGATGAGGAGGAGGGTGACGACGGCCCGCCAGCGCTTTCCACCCCGGTCCAGCAGGTCCCAGATCGGGTCGGCGAGCGCCGCCTGGAGCGCGACGGGGTCGTAGCGGTGGCTCGCCGGCCCGAAGTAGCGCTCGAGGTAGGCCTCGTCGATCTCCCGCGGCAACAGCTCCTCGATGGCGGCGTCGACGGTCGGCTGCCACTCCGCCAGCACCTCTCGCATACCCGGGGTTCTCCATCCCCCGTGAAAAACCTTCGTTCACGCCCCCACACCCGCCGTGCCCGCCCTCGAAACCCGCTCCGGGTTCCCCCGGGTTTCAGAACGCTTTTGCCCCGTGCGGCGACAGCTATCCTCCATGGTCGACAGAGACGAACTCCGACAGCAGTTCCACGACGCGTTCTCCGGCGCCGACTACCCGGTGAAGAACCAGATGGACCTCGTCCCGGCGCTCCCGAACGGCCCCGCGACGCGCTTCGAGTCCGGCGACTTCTCGATGACCGCGATGGAGCTCGCGACGAAGCTCGGCGGCCACCAGGAGTTCCCCTACGAGGACCCCGACAGCCTCGTCGACGACGTGATGGACGCCCTCGCCGAACAGGACGAGATATAGCGTCGGGACGTCTCGATGACCGCTACGTGAACAGCGAAGTCCCCCCGCCCGGAACGGGGATCCAATGCGTGCGTTCTTCGCGATGCCGCGGGAGGAGCTCCTCTTCGGCCTCCTCGTCGCCTCGATCCACGCGGGCCAGCACCTCTTCCTCCGGCTCTTCCCGCCGCTCATCCCGATCCTCGTCGTCGATCTAGATACCTCGCTCTGGCAGCTCGGCCTGCTCGTCTCCGTCTACATGTTCGCGGGCGGGCTCTTCCAGGCCCCCATGGGTGTGCTCTCCGACCGGTACGACCGTCAGTACCTCCTGGTACCGGCGTTCGTCGCGATGGGGGTCGGCTACCTCGTCTTCGTCCTCGCGCCGACCGCCGGCCTCCTCCTCCCAGAGCTCTCGCTCGCGGGCCAGACGTTCGACGGCTCCTACCAGGTGATGGCGCTCGGGATGTTCACCGCCGGGATCGGCTACAGCGCGATCCACCCGGTCGGCTACCCGCTCATCTCCGCGAACGTCGCCCCCGAGAACAAGGGGAAGGTGCTCGGGATGTGGGGCAGCGCCTCGAAGGTCGGCGACGCCGGCGC
>SKWB01000345.1 GCA_007129135.1 Halococcaceae archaeon
AGGCGATCGCCGCCGACGGCGGCACGGAGACCGGTACCTGCTGCGGCGACTGATCCGAACCGAGTCGCCGTGTATCGCTCCGGCCGAGAGGAGGTGACGGTCGGAGCGGGACGGACCGCTGTCGCTCCGTCCGAGAGCCCACGCCGGACCCACGGACTTATTATCTCGCATCGCTGACGGGTGGGCGAGCGATGGCTCGCCCTCCGCCAGACCGCGAACTACGGTACCGAATGGCGCTCGCGCTCGTCCTCGTCGTCGTCCTCCCGTTCGCGTTCGTCTACACGTTCCTGTTCCTCGCAAACACCCTCGGCATCGCCCTGCTCGAGTGGGCGAACGAACGCCCCTACACGGGCGAGTTCTACGTCGATCCCCTCTTCCTGACGGTCGTCGTCCTCGGCGGGCTCGCCGTCCAGTATCGTTACGGGCCGCGCGCGGTACTCGACTCCGTCGGCGCGCGCCGGATCGGCCCCGAGGAGTACCCGGACCTCCACGCGACGGTCGATCGGCTGGCCCGACAGGCGGACGTCCCCGTCCCCGAGGTGGCGGTGGTCGACACCGAACTGCCGAACGCCTTCGCCGTCGGCACGCTCGGTTCGGGCTCCGTCGTCGTGACGACCGGTCTGCTCGACCTGCTCGACGAGGACGAGCGGGAGGCGGTGCTCGCCCACGAGGTCGCCCACCTCGCGAACCGCGACGCGGGCCTGATGACCGTCGCCTGGCTGCTGCCGACGATCACCTACTACCTCGCGGTCGCCGCCGCCTGGGTGCTCTACGGCCTGGTGCGCACGCTCGGCATGGGTGGCGGCCGCTCGCGGACGAGCGGCGACGGCCGGGGCCTCGCCGTCGCGGTGGTCGTGGTCGTCGTGAGCGCCCTCGCGACGCTCGCGGTCTCCGCGATGTTCTGGGCGGCGAGCGTGCTGCTCTACCGCGTGCTCGCCCGGTACCGCGAGTACGCCGCCGACCGTGCCGCGGCGGCGATGACCGGCTCGCCCGCCGCGCTCGCGAGCGCGCTCTCGAAGGTGGACGAGACGATGCCGTCGGTGCCCGACGCCGACCTCCGCGAGTACGACGGCGGCACGGAGGCGCTCTACCTCGCGCCGCTCGAGTCGCGTGACTTCGGCTCCGCCGAACTGGTGAGCACCGACATCTTCCCCGACACGCATCCACCGACCGAAGAGCGCGTTGCCCGACTCCGCGACCTCGAACGGGAGGGTGTCTGATGGACCTCGGCCGCCGGGCGGTGCTCGCCGTCGGCCTCGGCGCGGCGAGCGCACTCGCCGGCTGTGGCTACCAGCCGGGTGGCGGTGAACTCGACTGGGAGACGGGCCTGAGCGGGGGCGGACTCACGGAGACCGAGAGTCCCACACTGGTGACGAACGGCCGGCTGGTCGTCGTCGGGAACCGAAGTGGCCGGACACACGACTTCGACACCGGGGAGTGGGTCGACGCGGAGGAGGTGCAGGTCCGGACCTACCGTGGGGACGGAACGGTTCACTGGAGCGCCGAGACCGAGGGACAGTACGACGGAAGCCCGGCGGCCGACGACCGCGGCGTCTACGTCCCGCTCGACGGCGGCGAACTCGTCGCCGTCGGACCGGACGAGGACGCCGACACCCACGAAGACGACGGAGACGGAGCCGAGCGCTGGCGGAGCGACGGGGAGGGTCTCACGGAGTTCGTCGCGGGCGACGGCGTCGTGGTCGGAACCGACCGAGAACGGATCGTCGGGTTCGACGCCGAGGACGGCGACCGGCGGTTCGATCGGGAGCTGGGCGACGCGGCGGTTGGGGACCTGGCGATCGGGAACGGAACCGTCTGGATCGGTTCGGCGCGCGGGAACGGGGAGGGCGAACTCGTCGCGGTCGACACCGACGGTGAGGAGCGGTTCTCCCGCTCGCTTCCCTCGACGGTCCAGCGGATGGCGGCGACCGCCGAGGGCTGTCTCCTCGAACTCGGAGACGACGCGGGTCTGACGATGATCGGGACCGGGAGCGACGACCGGTGGGACCGGGAGGCGGCACCGTCGGGGCGGTGGGCGACCACCAGTGATCGGCTCTACGGCGTCGTCGACGGCGACCTCACGGCGATCGACCTCGGAGACGGTGCCGTCCGCTGGGAGCGGTCCGACGTCGACACCAACGGTCGCGTCGTGGCCGACGAGCGGGGCGTCTACGCCCGGGGGACCGTCCCCGGTCTCGACGGCTGCGGGCTGGTCGCCGTCGACCGCGACGGCGACCGGTGGTGGGAGGCCCCGCTCCCGCGTGACGTGGACTGTTCCGGCGAGTTGCTGCTCGTCGGGGACCGGCTCGTGCTGGTCCAGAGTTCGACCGCGTACGGCTTCCGCGCGGGTCCGGGCCTGCGGCTCTCCCTCGTCTAATCGGTGCGCCTACTCACGCGCCGACGACGGAGATCTGCTGCTTCCTGTCGATCGCGTACTCGAGTTCCTCGGCGATGGCGCTGCCGCGTGAGACCTGGATGTCCCCGCCACGCCCGACGGTCGCGGTGAAGAGGTACTCCCCGTCTGCGCGCACCTCGACGGTCTGTCCCGGCTGTGCTCTCTCTAGCTCGATCCGGACGTGTCTGGAGGTGATCTCCGGGACGACGGTCTCGCTCGGTTCCTCGGTCTGACCCGTGTTCCCGCCGCCGTTGGGCGCGCTTCCCCCGCCGATCGCGCCCGGCTTCTCGGCGTGGGTTCGGACGTCGATGTCGATACCCAGTCTGTTCTCGACGTCGGTGATCCGGCCGCCGCCCTTGCCGATCACCGCCGAGATGTCGTCCTCCTCGACGTAGACCACCGCGCGGTTCTGGCTCTGGAGTTCGACGTCGACGTAGCCCCGAGCGATCGAGCGGATCTCGCGCTCGATCTCCTGGCGGGCGAGTCGGTCGACGCCGCCTTCGTCCTCCTCCTCGCCCCCGATCGGGACCGTGACGACCTGGCGGTTGAACGTGTAGATCTCGTACTCCGGCGTCCCGGTCTCGTAGTCGCGGATGACGATCACCGGCCGGGTGAGGTCCTCCTCGGTCATCCCGTGGGGCACTTTCACCTCGGTCGTGACGTCGTAGACCGTGTGGACCATCCCGTCCTCGATGTAGACGACCGTGTCGACGACCTGCGGGATCATCCCGAGCTCGACCCTCCCGATCAACCGCTGGAGCGCGTCGATCGCCCGCGTGGCGTGGACGACGCCGACCATCCCGACACCCGCCAGCCGCATGTCGGCGAAGACACGGAAGTCGGAGGTCTTTCTCACCTCGTCGTAGATCGTGTAGTCGGGTCGGACCATCAACAGCGCGTCGGCGGTCTTCTCCATCGACCCCCCGAGTTCGGTGTACTGGGTGATCCCCTCGTCGACCTGGAGGTCGCGGGGTTTCTCCATCGTCTTCACCGCGTAGCCCGAGTCGGCGAGGAAGCCCGCGACCGCCTGGGCGAACGTCGACTTCCCGGCCCCGGGCGAGCCCGCGATCAGCACGCCGCGCTGGCGGGTCACCAGCCGGTCGCGGAGCTCGTCGGCGTACTCGTAGTCGTCCAGTTCGGTCTTCACCAGCGGGCGGACCGCGGTGATCTCGATCCCATCACTGAACGGCGGCCGGGCGATCGCGATCCGGTAGTCGCGGAACTGGATGATCGTCATCCCCGGCTCGCGCATCTCGATGAACCCGTCGCGCGAGCGCTTTGCCGCGGTCTCGATCTCGCGAGCCATCTCCTCGATCCGCTCGGCGTCCAGTTCCTCCTCGGCGACGTGTTCGTAGACCATCTCGCCGATCGCCCCGCGTTTGGCCATCGGGGCGACGCCGGCTTTGAGGTGGACGCTCATCGTCTCTTCGTCGAAGTAGCCCTCGAGGTCGAGGCTGTCGATCGCCTCGACCCGCGGGGCGACGTACTCCACGTCGAGGCCCTTCGCCTCCGCGACCTCGCTCTGGACGATGTCGCTCGTGACGAACCGGGCGCCCTCCTCCGCGGCGATGTCCCGGATCAGCGCGTCGATCTCGCCCTCGCTCGCCCGGTCGAGTTCGATCGCCTCGGGCCGCCGACCGACGTAGCGGATCTCGACCGTCCCCTCGTCGGCGAGGTCGGCCAGCCGTTTCAGCTCCTCCAAGCCGTCCCAGCCGGTGTCGTGGCCCTCGTTCGCCTGGTGTTCGAGCTCCCCGACGACCGCCTCGGGGATCAACACCGTCGCCCCCTCGTAGCTGCCGTCGCGGATCCGCTCTGAGATACGACCGTCGATAACGACGCTCGTGTCCGGGAGAACCTTCATGCCCCGCGTAGAGTCGGGCCGGGTATAAGCGTGTTTCATGCACGATGGAAACGACTAAGCGAGCCACCGAGCGTTCTCGTGCATGGACTCGACGGGGAGGACGCTCGGGGCCGCCGCAGCGCTCTGGCTCGGCCTCTACGGTGCCGTCGCGGCTGCGCTCTACGCCATCTTCGGCGCTCTCGACGTCGTTCCCGGCGACGAACGCGTCGGCGTCGCGCTGGCGCTGGCGATGATCGTCACCGCCCTCGCGCTGCTCTCGGTGATCGTGGACCGACTCGTCTTCACCCGCGAACCGGAGGACCTCCTCACCCGCCAGACCCCCTGGGTGCTCGTCCTCGTGGCGACGACGGTCGCGTCCACGGCCCTCCTGCTCTCGACCGCCGTCGCCACCCCCGGCGACGCCGTCCTCTTCGGCATCGCCATCGCGCTCCCGTTCACCGTCTTCCTCTTCGCCGCCGTGAACCTCGCTCGCTACCGGACGATGGAACACGGTGTCGAGGCGGACGAACACCGCGACTGACACCGTCGGCTATCGCTGTGTGAAGGGCTTCGACACCCCGGGAACGCGACGGTCTCGAACGACTGACAGCCGACGGTATAAGCCCCCGCGGCACGCAGCGACTGGCATGAACGACGTCGAACGGCTGACCCGCGAGCTGTGTGCGGTCCCGAGCCACGAGGACGAGACCGCCGCCGGGGACCTGATCGAGCGGTGGCTGCGCGAGGAGACCGAGAGCGAGGTCGAGCGCGACGCGGTCGGGAACGTGATCGCGCGGAGGGGACCGGGGTCGGGTCCCGAACTCGCGCTCGTCGGACACCACGACGTCGTTCCCCCGGACGAGCGACAGGTCGGGGGGGGAGAGTACGTGATCGAGGGGCGCGACGGCAGGCTCTACGGACGCGGCACGGCGGACATGAAGGGCTCGGTCGCGGCCGCGATGTGCGCCTTTCGGGACGGGGAGCCCGCCCGCGACCTCGTCTTCGCGAGCTTCGTCGGGGAGGAGACCGGCGGCGAGGGCGCACGCCACGCGATCGAGAACGGTTTCACCCCCGAGTACGCGGTCGTCGGCGAGGGCTCGACGAACTACTCGGGCGAGAACGTGACCGACGTCGTGATCGCGCACAAGGGCCGACGCGGCGGCCGGATCGTCGGTCGCGGGCGGGCCGAACACGCGAGCCGACCGGAGGCGGGCGAGAACGCGATCTACCGCGTCTGCGACGCGATCGACCTCGTCCGATCGATGGAGAGCGCCGAGGTGAGCGTCTTCGGACACGAGCTCTCGGGGAGCGTCGCCGTCACGGAGATCGACGGGGGAAGCGCGATGAACGTCATCCCCGAGCGGTGTGAGGCGACCGTCGACGAGCGAACCGTGCCGGGGGAGTACCTCCCGATCGAGGAGGTCGAACGGGTCGAGGCTGTCGAGTGGGTGGTCGAGAGCGACCTGCCCCCGATGCGCTGTTCGGACGAGGGGTTCGCGGAGGCGGTCCTCGCGGCCGCGACCGAGAGCCAGGACGCGAGCCCGGAACTCGTGACGAAGCCCCACGCGACGGACGCTGGCCGTCTCGCACGCGCAGGCACCGCCTGTGTGGTCTGCGGCGCGGCCGAACCCGGCGAGGCACACACCGACAGGGAGAGCGTCTCGATCGACGTGCTGGAGCGCTGTTACCGGATCTATCGAGCCGCCGCCGAATCGGGAGCGATCGTTCTGTAAGAGGGGTAATCATATCACGCTCGACCCGCTAGGGCCGCCAGTGAGCCGATCATCTCCGGAAAAGGCGTCGAGCGAAGGGGACGGAACGCCGCTGTGGTGGCAGCCACACACGGTCGTCCTCCTGTTGGGCCTCCTGACCTTCACACTCGCCGCGGCGGTCGTCTTCGGCACCGGGGGGCTCCCAGGCGACGGCACGACCGCCTCCTCCGACGGCGCGGACCGGACGGACGAGGCGGTCACGGTCGAGGAGAGCGACGGGACGACTGACGAGACTGACGGGAATGACGCACCCGCCGACAGCGACGACGCGAGCGAGGACGCGCCGCCCGACGGAGCCGACGACGACGGCGAGGGCGAGACGGACGACGGATCGTACACCTACTCGACCACCGTCGAGGTCGTCGACGGCGACGGCGACCCGGTCGAGGGGGTCCCGGTGCAGTTCAACCCGGTCGGTGCCGAGGAGCGGGAGTACACCACCGACGAAGACGGCGAGGTGACCGTCGCGTTCGATCACCCCGAGCCGGACGACACCGTCGAGTACGTGCTCGCCGTCGGCGAGGGCGAACGGATCGTCGAGGTCGAGCGGGGCGAGCAGATCGAGGAGGTCCCCCTGTCCGAGAGCACCGCCGCGCTCTACGACGACGAGGCCGACTCCTCCGAGGAGACCGACGACGAGAGCGCCGCCGTCGGTCCGTGACGCCGGTCGTGAGCCGAGATCGGGGAGGAGGGTACGGGCACGGCTCCCGCCGACGGACACCGCCGCGAGGGGAGCGGCCGAGCGGACCGTCGGGGAACGGGATGAGGAGACAGACGACCCCACCGAACACGCCGGAACGTATCGGGAGAGAAGAGCGTTCTCGCTGAGAAAGGGCCAGCCATAATACCCGTGGCGAGGTATGGGCACCCAACGTGAGTGGTCCGTCTTCGTCGGGAGGCTCGCTCGGCACCGCCGCGGAGTCCGAGGAGCCGCCGCTGTGGCGCCAGCCACAGATTCTCGTCCTCGCGCTCGGGCTCGTGATCTTCGCGCTCGCCGCGGCGGTCGTCTTCGGCCCCGCGGGCTTCTTCGCGGCCGACGAGGCTCCCGACCCGCCGGAGGGCGAGGCGGTCGGCGGGGACGACGGCGAGCCACCGGAGGGGACGGACGACGCGGACGAGGGCGACGACGCGACGGAGATGGCTGACGACGAGTTCGAGCAGGCCGACGACGACCCACCGGACGGTGACGACGCGGGCGAGGCTGACGACACCGGTGGAGCCGACGATACGGACGAGACCGGCGACACGGAGGCAGACGACACTGGCGAAACCGACGGCACGGAGGAGACCGACGACACGACGGAGACGGACGACACTACCGAAACCGACGACACTGCGGGGGCCGACGATACGACGGAGTCGGACGACGACGACGGCTTCATCGTGGACGACCCGGACGACACCGACGACGCGGACGACACCCAAACGGAGACCCCCCAGGACGACGACGCTGACGACACCCAAACGGAGACCCCCCAGGACGACGACGCTGACGACGGGACGACGCCGGAGACACCCGAGGAGAGCGACGACACCGACACGGACGATGGGACACCGGTCGCCGAGGACGACGACCCACCACCGGAGGAAGCAGACGACACCGGTCCAACCGAGGACGTCGATGACGATGCGGACGACGAGGCGGACGACATCGCGGACGATGACACCGACGCGGACGACGGGGCGGATGACGACGCCGACGACGAGGGTGATGACGATGCAGGCTTCGACGACGACGCCGGGCCTGGAGACGACGAGGACGACGAGGGCGACACGGAAGACGCGAACGGCGAGGACGACGACGGGATTTCGATCGACCTCCCGGTGGGCGACGATGACGGCGAAACGGACGACGACGAAGCGGCCGATGACGATGGGGTCGCAGAAGACGACGACGCTGACGAGGCTGATGACGACGCGAACGGAGCGGAGGAGGGAAATAACGACGGCGAAGAGAGCGGGAGCGACGACGAAACCGAGTCCGAAGGGGACGATACGAACGGGGTCGACGACGATGAGGTCGCAGAAGACGACGATCCGAACGGTGACGACGAGGGAAATGACGACGGCGAGGAGAGCGAGAGCGAGGACGCGGACGACGACGAAGTGAACGGGAACGAGAGCGACGACGATCCGAACGGCGATGACGACGCGGACGACGGCTCGAACGGCGACGACGATGAAGGCACGAACG
>SKWB01000327.1 GCA_007129135.1 Halococcaceae archaeon
TGGGCGAGCGCGGCGTCGGCCTCGATCAGCCGCTGGTGACGCTCGTTGACGGCGTCGATACCCGAGAGCGCCTCGACGCGCTCGACCCCGTAGTCGGCCGATTCGAGCCGCTCGACCGCCGTCTCGAACGCGTCGGTTCCGGCGTCGTCCGCCTGCTCGAGGTACGGCCCCTCGGGAACGCCGAGCACTGGTTCCTCGGGCTCCGGCAGCGTCCGCCAGTCGTCGTAGCAGACGTCGGCGGCCACCGCCAGCCCCGGTACGTCCTGTGTGAAGAGACCGACGTGATCCACCGAGGTCGAGAAGGGGATCACCCCGGCGGTCGGAATCCGGCCAAAACTCGGCTTCAGCCCGACGATCCCGCAGAACGCGGCGGGTCGGATCACCGAACCCACGGTCTGCGTCCCGAACGCGAGCGGGGCGAACCCGGCGGCGACGGCGGCCGCGGAGCCGCTCGAGGAGCCACCGGGCGTGTGCGCGAGGTCGTGGGGGTTGCGCGTCGGCCCCGGATCGAAGTAGGCGAACTCGGTCGTCACGGTCTTCCCCAGGACGAGGCTGCCCGCCGTCCGTATCCGTTCGACGGACGCGGCCTCCGGTCCCGAGAGGACCTCCGGCGGGAGTTCCGAGCCGGCGCGCGTCTCCATCCCATCGACGTGGAAGATGTCCTTCACTCCCACCGGTATCCCGTACAGCGGCGGTCTAGACTCCGGATCGGGGAACCGCTCGGGGAGCACCCGTGCCTCGCGTTCGAGACGGTCCCAGTCGGGAGGGGAGACGAACGCCCGGATCTCGGGTTCGGATCGTTCGATACGCCCCCTGAGACGGTCGAGATACTCGACGGGACTCACGGCACCGGATCGGAGCCCCTCGACGGCGACCGCGAGGGGTTCTGCGTCGATCATGCGCCACCCTCGCACGTGGGGACGAAGAAACCGCCGGTCAGCGCATCAGTTCGCCGCCGTTCACCTCGAGGGTCTCGCCGGTGACGAAGCCGGCGTCGCGGAGGTAGGCGACCGCGTCCGCGATATCCTCGGGCTGGCCGAACCGGCCGACGGGGATCGCCGTTAACTGCTCGCTTCGCTCCTCCTCGCTCCGGTCGCCGGTCATATCCGTCTCGATGTGCCCCGGCGCGACCGCGTTCACCCTGATCTCCGGCGCGAAGTCGGCGGCGTGGCTCTTCGTCAGCCCGAGGAGACCGGCCTTCGAGGCCGCGTAGTGGCACTCGATCGCCGCGCCAGTGTGTGCGAGTATCGAGGAGACGTTCGTGACCGAGGGCGAGGGGTCGACGTCGGACTCGCGGAGGTGGGCGAGCGACGCCTTCGTGACGGTGAACGCTCCGTTGACGTTCACGTCCATCACGCGATCGAAGTCCGTAGGCGAGAGGGAGTCGGTGTAGAGGTGCTGGTCGATACCGGCGTTGTTCACCAGGTGGTCGAGGCCACCGAGTTCGTCCACGGCGGTCTCGACGAGTCGTTCGGCGGCCTCGGGCTCGCCCACGTCCGCCCGGATCGCGGTTGCGCGTCCCCCCTCCGATTCGATTCCCGTGACGACCCCCTCGGCGGCGGCCTCGGAGGAGAAGTAGTTCACCGCGACGTCGTAGCCGTCACGGGCGAAGCGTTCGGCGACGGCACGACCGATCCCGCGCGAGGAGCCGGTGACGAGTGCGCTCGGCATACCCCCGACTCACGGCGAGAGGTCAAAACTCATCCGTGTTCGATCGACTCGAACAGCCTGAACGCGGTCGGTCGCTCCTCCGAGAGGGGCTCGGGATAGAGCGCGAGCGCGAGCACCACGTCCGAGCGGGACTCGACGCGCGTGGCGTGCATCGTGAGTGGGATCTCCTGGTCGGAGAGACGGCCGATGGCGTCGAACTCGTCGACCGAAACCACCGAATCGAGCACCGTCGTCTCCTCCGATCCGACGGGCGTGACGTCGCTCACTCCGTCGTAGCGTGTCTGAAGCAGCTCGACCAGTCGTCGCTCGGAGGCCCACGCGATCGGGTTGAGCGGGAGCCCGAACAGCTGCGCCTGTGGCGTGCTCACGACGGCGAACACGCCCAGACGCGTCTCGGAGTGCGAGCCGACGGTCGCTCTCCGGTCGTACTCAGCGAGGAAGTTCGTCGCCCCGATGTCGTGGCTCGCGCTCCCGGCTCCGAGTTCGCGCTGGAACTGCGTCTGACCGAGCACCCGGGCGCGGTAGCCGGTCTCCGAGAGCGTCTCCTCTCGGACGCCGACCGGTTCGGAGACCGTCTCGAGCGAGGACCGCCCGACGGTGACACCGATGCCGCTCGCTGCCGCCAGTACGGTCGCTGCCGCGCCTCCCAGCACGGCTCGTCGCGAAACCATCGGCCGATCTACCCCGTCTCGGGGTATTACTACGCGGTGCCTACCGTGAGAAACAACCGATCACTGATAGATCGACTCGGCGAGGCGGTGGATCTCCTCCGACTCGTCGACGAGTCGTGGATACATCCCGACCAGGACGACGAAGTCCTGCTCGGCCTCCGCGGTACCGATGTGTAGCCTGACCTCGGTCAGCTCGCTCTCGAGGTACGCCTCGGCCTCGTACGCCGAGACATCGACATCGTCGCCGAGGACCGAGAGCGTCGTCCGGTCGGTCTCCTCGTCGATCTCGACGCCCTCGTAGCCGCTCGTGAACTCCTCGGCTATCTCGCGGTTGTCCATCTCGCCGACCGGGTTGAACGTCCGCCAGAGCAGGTCGACCTGTGGGGTCGCGAAGGCCGCGAACGTCGCGCTTCGGGCCGATCCGAGGTCCCCGGCGTCGATACCCTTCTGGTACTCCGCGAGCACGTTCCGGGCGTCGACCTCGCGGGTCGTACCCGCGACGGTGACCGACTCCGTGATCGTCTGTTCCTCGATACGGTACTCGCTATAGCCCGTCTCCGAGAGCGCCTCGTCGTCGACGACCGCTCGATCCGCGGCGAAACGAAGCGAGTCGTCGCCCGTGACGAACCCGACGCAGCCGGCGGTCGAGACGAGCGTTCCTGCCGCGGCGACACCGAGCGCCCGCCGTGAGAGTTTCATCGACCGCTAACAATCTCGATAATCGTATATGTTTTCCGGGCACGGGGGCTTCGGCAGGCCCTAATCGATCACTCGGGTAGCCGGTAGGTCGGCCCGTCGGTCCCGTCCTCGATCGACACCCCGAGCCGTTCGAGGTCCTCGCGGAGTGCGTCCGCTCGGTCGTACGCACCGGCCGCCCGTTCCTCCTCCCGGAGCGAGACGACCAGCCCGACGAGCTCCTCGGCGAGTTCGACGCTCCCCCCACTCTCGGCCCCGAGCGAGAACCCGAGTACCGACCCGCCGAACTCCTCGACCGTCTCGATCGCCCGGGCGAGCCCCCGGTAGTCGTAGGGGCCGTCGCCGTCCGCGTGCCGGTTGACGGCGCTCGCGACCGAGAGCACCGCCGCGAGCGCCTCCCGCGTGTTGAAGTCGTCGTTCATCCCGGAGACGAACGTCTCGCGGGCGCGCTCGACCGTCTCGCGGAGCTCCCGGTCTTCGACCTTCGTCCGCGCGTCCGGACCGTCCGCCAGCTCGACCGCCCGGTCGTACGCCCGTGAGAGCCGTTCCCAGCGTTCTGCCGCCTCCGAGAGCGCCGCCTCGCTGTAGGTCTGTCGACTGGAGTACGACGTCGAGAGCAGGAACATTCGGAGGACATCCGTCCCGAACCGTTCGACGGCGTCCTCGACGGTGAAGAAGTTCCCCAGGCTGGAGGACATCTTCTCGCCGTCGGTCTCCAGCAGGCGGACGTGGAGCCAGTAGCGGGCGAACTCCTCGCCCGTCGCGGCCTCGCTCTGGGCGATCTCGTTCTCGTGGTGTGGGAAGACGAGGTCCTGCCCGCCGACGTGGAGGTCGATCGTCTCCCCCAGATGCGTCATGCTCATCGCCGAGCACTCGATATGCCAGCCCGGACGCCCCTCCCCCCACGGCGAGTCCCAGGTCCGACCGCTCGGAGGGGACGCCGGGAGGTCCGAGACGTGGTCCGAGAGCGCCTCGGGGGAGACGCCGCCGGCCTTCCAGAGCGCGAAGTCCGCGGGGTGGCGCTTCTCACCGCCCTCCTCGTCCTGTGCCTCTAGCTCCTCGACGTTCTGGTTCGAGAGCTTCCCGTAGCCCTCGAACGCGGTGACGTCGAAGTAGACCGACCCCTCCGACTCGTAGGCGTAGCCGCGCTCGACCAGCCGTTCGATCAGGGAGATGATCTCGGGGACGTGCTCCGAGACCCTGGGATAGACCTCCGCACGCAGGAGGCCGAGCGAGCGCATCGCCGTGAGCGTCCGGTCGATCATCTCGTGGGCGACCCCCTCCTCGCTCTCGCCCACCTCGCCCACGCGGGCGACGATCTTCTCGTTCACGTCGGTGAAGTTCTCGACGTGTCGGACGTCGTAGCCGAGCCAGTCGAGCCAGCGGTGCATGGCGTCGACGTGGACCCACGCACGGGCGTGGCCGAGGTGTGGGAGGTCCGAGACGGTGAGCCCACAGTAGTAGAGCAACACCGAGTCGGGATCCCGTGGCTCGAACGGCTCGGTCTCGCCCGTGAGCGTGTTGGACACCCTGAGGCTCATCGCTCTCCCTGAGACCTGCGGTCGGTTAAAAAGCGTCGAACCGGTCCGGCCAGAAGGGCTATGCGCGAACGTCGTGTGCCTCCGGTGATGTCGCTCCGGGCCAGGCTCCGAACGCGAACCGGCGTCCTCGCTTCGGTCGCCGTCCTCGCGCTGCTCTACGAGGCTGCGACCGGTGGGCCGAGCGTCCACGACCTGAGGCGACGGACGCGGGCGACCGCGGCGATAGCCGGGTTCGAGGCGAAGCGGAAGGTCGGACTCGTCCCCACACCCGATCTGCCGGCCGGCTGGGAGTACACCCTCCGCGGGCGCTGGGCGCTCATGCGCTCTGCGGGTGCCGACCGCTCGCACGTCACGATCAGACCCTCACGCGAGGGCTTTCGCGTCGCAGCGCTCGTCGAAGAGGGAGGCGAGCGCTCGCGGACCGAACTCACCGACGAGCCGATCCCGTTCTCGGAGGCGCTCGACCTCGCGGTCGACCACGTCCACGATCTGACGGGGAACGATCGGACCGCCTCGTGAGACCGCACGGCTGTGGACCCCTCAGTCTGAACTGTTCGAGGGCCGGTCGTTCGAAGTACCTAAGCCGCTCTCGCCGCTAGATCGATTCATGCAAGCGCTGGTGATCGTCGCCCACGGTTCGCACCTGAACCCGGACTCGAGCACGCCGACGTACGACCACGCGGACGCGATCCGCGCGACCGGCGCGTTCGACGAGGTCCGCGAGGCGTTCTGGAAGGAAGAGCCCTCCTTCCGCGAGGCGCTCCGAACCGTCGAGGCGGAGGAGGTCTACGTCGTCCCGCTGTTCGTGAGCGAGGGCTACTTCACCGAGCAGGTGATCCCCCGGGAGATGCGCTTAGAGGACTGGGACGTCTCCGACTGGGACTCCGAGGACGGCGTCAGCGCGAGTTCGGCGACCTACCGCGCGAGCGACGTCGAGAAGACGATCCACTACTGCGGGCCGGTCGGCACCCACGAGGTGATGAGCGACGTGATCGTCCGGCGGGCGGAGTCGGTGACCGGCGATCCGGAGGTCGGAGCGGGCTTCGGCCTCGCCATCGTCGGCCACGGCACGGAGCGAAACGAGAACAGCGCGAAGGCGATCCACTACCACACCGAACGGATCCGCGAGATGGGCCGCTTCGACGAGGTCGAGGCGGTGTTCATGGACGAGGAGCCGGAGGTCGACGACGTCACGGAGTTCTTCTCCGCTCGGGATATCGTCGTCGTCCCGCTGTTCATCGCCGACGGCTTCCACACCCAGGAGGACATCCCCGAGGACATGGGGCTGACCGACGACTTCCGGGAGGGCTATCCGGTACCGGGCGAGGTCGACGGCCACCGGATCTGGTACGCCGGGGCGGTCGGCACCGAGTCGCTGATGGCCGACGTGGTCCTCGAACGGGCCGCGGAGGCGGGTGCGGAGATCGGTGACGCCAGGTCACGGATCGAGGAGCGAAGCGCGCCGTCGGTCGCGGGTGAGTGAATGAACGACGCCCAGGTCGAGGCGCTGGTCGAGGCCGCCGAGGAGGGCGTGGAGACCGACGGGCTTCGGGTCCCGCACGACGGGACGGGATACGGGTTCGAGACCCCCGAGGTGAGCCACGAGGGGCTCTCCGAGGCGGAGTTCCGTACCGCCGCCGAGGAGAGCCCGTGGTTCGTCTCGAACTGGCACTACTGGACGCACGTCGTCGGCGGTCCCGGGAGCGCACGCTACGCGTTCCTCCGCTGGGTCGAGGGCGCCGACGACCACGACGTTCCGGAACGCTACGAGGCGCTCTCGGCGGGGACGGATCGCGAGTGGGGTCAGCTCTCGATCACGGCGACGCTCGGCGAGGACGGCCTCCGTCGGTACGACCTGCGCCACGAGGCCGACACCGGGGTCCCCGAGGATGAGCTCGAGGGCTACGTCGACCCGCTCGACGCCCGTCGGATCGCGACCTACGACGACGAGGGCCGGTACAGGCCGCTCTCGACCGCGCCGACGCTCCGGACCGGGTGGGTCTACCCCGACCTGGAGGGGGCGGCGCTCGTCGAGGCGGTGGAGTTCCTCTACCCCGCGACGGTCGAGAACTGGCACCGCGAACGCCGGGGCGAACTCGATATCACCCACTTCCGCGAGACGGCCGAGCGCCAGACCGGGATCTACTCGATCGTCGACCAGCTGACCGTCGAGGAGCTCGACGCCGCCGCGGAGGCCTGCTGTGTCGACTCGCAGTGTCTCAAGCGGCGGATGTGGGACGAGGACGAGGAGACGCCGCTCGACGCCCCGCGAGGCGAGGAGGCGTTTCCCTGCCGGGAGCCCTGCTCGCTGCTGGTCACCGCGGCCAGGAAGTTCGTCACGCTCGGCCGCGAGGAGACCCGGTCCTACGAGTTCGAGCTGACGCCGACGGAGAAAGAGCAGGTCGAAGAGATCATCGACGCGGTCGCCGAGGGGCGGGTGGGAGCGATCCGGGAGGCCGATCTGAACGACGGCGCGAACCGCTATCGCGCGCGCTACCTCCGGGCGCTACGCGGGGGAGAACACGGCCTCTCGAACACCCCGACCTACCCGGAGGACCACGGCTAGAGCGACCCGTCCGAGAGGAGGTAGCTGGCTGCGACGAGACCGGCGACGACGAGGACGCCGACCCCCGCCGCGAGGCTCTCCGCGACGAGGCCGACGGCCAACGCGAGCGCGAGGACGCCCGCCGCGAGAACTCCGACGAGGAGCGGACCCCTCGGACGGGACCGCCCGCGTGCCGATCGAGATGCGGGAGTTGGTGTGTTCGGTCTGCGCCGTCCACGCTGGGGAACCCCGAGTCGTTCGTCGACCGCGACCCGTGGCTCCCTCGTGGGTGGGGTTTCGCTGACCGTGACCGCGGCGTGTGCGCGCTGTGCGCCGTAGCCCGTGACGACCGAGAGCCGACCGGTCGTGGGTGCGGCATCGCGGTCGACCGAGACCCGGACACGGTAGACCGATCCCGCCTCGACGAAGTAGTTCCCACCACCGTCGATCGTCGCCGCTCGCGAGAGGTCGTCGTCGAGACTGAGGTGGACGTGGGTCGCCTGTCCGGCGTTCTCGATCTCGACGATGAACGACCGGTCGGTCTCGAAGGTCTCGGTACCGATCGCTATCTCGTGGACCGCATCGCGGTTGATTACGACCGGGAGCGTCTGCGACACGACTGACCCCTCGCAGGGGGGTGAAAAAAGCGTCACGGTACGCGACGGTCGGCGGGAGGGGCGGGACCGAACCCACACCACGGGGCCGCGGGCACTCGGTTCCTCACCGTCGTGTGATATATCAGCGGCGCTCGTGTCGAAGGAGAAGGGGTTACTCGTCGCGCATGTCCGGCGGGAGCAGGTTCGGGATGCCGTCGTCGATCGGGTACCGCTCGCCGCACTCGGTGCAGACGAGCGCGCCCGCGACGATCTCCCCGTCGTCGCGCTCGGCGTCCTCGAGTTCCAGCTCGTGTTTGTCCAGCGGGCAA
>SKWB01000341.1 GCA_007129135.1 Halococcaceae archaeon
AAACCCTCGATCCTGACGCAGACGTCGAATGGCCGTTCCCGACCAACCTCGTCTTCTCGACGACCGATCCGCAGGTGGAGGGCGAACCCTACGGCTGGAAGGCCGGGACGTCGATGGCCGCCCCACAGGTGGCGGGACTCGTTGCACTCGTCAGGCAACTCGATTCCGGCGCTGGCGCTCGGCAGGTCGAGAACGCGATCAAACACGGCGCGGAGGGTGCGACCGGACGCAGCAGTCCCGAACTCGGTGCCGGTCGAATCAACGCGCTGAACACCGTCGAACGGTTCGATGGTGACTCCGGAAACGGCGGCGGCTCCAACCGCAACGGTAACGGCTAGTACCTACTCGAACAGTTCCTCGTGCCGACTCGCCAGATCGGTGTACGCCCCGGAGGAGTACTCCTCGAACGTCTCCTCCGGGTCGATCGTGGTCTCCGAGAGCGGCACGATCTCCGCGGGAACGCCCCGGGCGAACGATCCCGCCGGGATCTCGTAGCCGTCCGGAACGACCGTCCCCGCGGCGACGATGCTCCGCTCGCCGATGTGGACGCCGCTCGCGAGCGTCGCGTTGAACCCGATCATCGAGCCGTCTTCGACCACCGCCTCGTCCATCACCGAGCCGTGGCCGACCATCACCCGGTCGCCGACGATAGAGGCGTGAAGCGTCGCGTTGTCCCCGACGTGTGACTCGCGGCCGATCCGGACCGGCGCGATGTCGCCACGCAGGACGGTCCCGGGCCAGACGCTCGCGTCCGCCTCGACCGTCACGTCCCCGATCAGTGTCGCCTCGCGGCTCACGAACGCCGCGGGATCGATCGTCGGCCTGGTCCCCTCGAACGCGTACTCGCGCCTGTCGCTCATGGCGTGTGCTACCGCACAGCGGGTGATACCGTTTTCGTTGACCGATCCTCGGGCGACGGACCCCTCAGGGAACCCCGGAAAACACACTTGCCACTCCGTGTCGTATGTGACCGTATGTCAGTAGAACTGCCGGCGTCGCGCTGTCTGCGGTGCGGGTTCGAGGCCCCGCCGGGCGAGGGGTGGAGCACCGTCGAGGTTCCGAAGTTCGGCACGATGACGCGCTGTCCGGAGTGTGGCAGCACCGACGTGATGACCGGCCAGTGACCCGACTCCGAGCCGGTGAGCGAGCCGTCGAGCGACCGCTCACTCGACCGTGAGCGTTCGGGACATCCAGCCGGTCGCACCGTCCGGGCGTGCGTCGCCCTCCTCGCCCTCCTGGACCGTCCCCTCGCCGTCTGTCGCCCGGACGACCACCTCGTACTCGCCGGGCTCGCCCTCGAACGCGTAGCGCCACTGTCGCCACGTCGCCCCGTCCGAGAGCGCCTCGCTCAGCTCGGCTTCCTCCCAGCTCTCGCCGCCGTCGATCGAGACCTCGACCTCGCCGATCCCGCGATCCCCGGCGTAGGCGTGACCACCGACTCGCATCGTCACCCCGGTCTGTTCGGCGCTCCAGAGCTTCGCGACGATCCGCATCGGTGCGGTGCCGTTCCAGCCGCGCGAGCCCCAGTAGCCCTCTCCTTCCTCCTCGGTGATCTCGATCCGGTCGATCCACTTCACGTTCACCTTCCCCCACGTCCCGGGCATGAGCAGCCGGACCGGGAAGCCGTGTTCCCGTGGGAGGGTCTCGCCGTTCATCGCGTAGACGAGCAGTCCCCGCTCGAGGTAGCCCTCGATCGGGACCACCTCGTCGTAGCCGTCCATGGCGTGGATCGTCGCGTACTCCCCGCGAGGGGCCGCCGCCGAGAGCAGGTCGGAGACGGGCACGCCGGTCCAGACCGCGGTGTCGAGGAGGTTCCCGTCGACCGACTCGCCGATACAGCGGAGCGTCGCGGTGACGACCTCGGCGTCGCGCTCGAGCAGCCCCTCGTAGTCGACCGCCACCGTCTCCTCGACCGCGCCCTCCACGAACAACGCCCAGTCCTCGGCGTCGAACGTCGGTGTCGCGCTGTTGATGTCGACGGTGTAGAACTCACCGATCTCGCTCACGAGCCCCGGCGCGTCGGGGAGGTCGAACGAGCGCTCCCGAGCCTCCTCGAGCTGTGACTCGACCGCGAGCTCCGTCTCCGTCGGGAGGTCGAGCGCGGCCGGCGGCTCGCTCTCGCTTCCGAGCCGTCCGAGGACCGTTCCGATCGCTCCGACGCCGACGACGGCCGCGCCGATCCGCAGCACGTGACGGCGTGGCCCGTCGACGCTCGCGGGTTCGGCTCGCGTGGGTGCGGCGAGTAGGACGAGGAGGACGCCCACCGCGACGCCGAGCGCGGAGAGGAACGATCCGACGAGTACGAGCGCGAGGAGACCGCTCAGTACGGTTCCGAGCGCGGCTCCGGCGTACGGGGCTTCCGTTCGGGCTCCCGCCACGAGACTGGCGTAGCTCACGACCGCGAGCAGGCCCGCGACCATCGCGCCCGCCGTGAGGACCAACAGCGTCTCCCCGAGCGAGCCGAACGTCCCGATCACCGTGTTCACGACGACCGCCGGGCTGTAGACCACGAGGAGTTCGGTCGCTGGGATGGCGACGAACGTGTCCGTCGCTCCCGTCGCGAGGTAGGACCCGAGGACACCGGAAATCCCCGCGATCAGCGAGGCGGAGGCCCTGACGACCGATCGATAGGTCACGGAAGCGCTAGGGTCCGACCCGGGTAAACCCTGTCGCGCCGACCGCTCGATCGCGACCGCTCGCCGTCGGCGCTCGCCGCACGTGTAGAGTGCGTCGGCCGCGGCTCCGACCATCCGATCCCTTCGAGACCGGCGACGAGGTCGCGGGACCGTCGAGGTCCTACCGTCAGCGCTCGTCCCCCGTGTCGGCATCGACGGCGACGAGGTCCTCTTCGGCGGCGACGGAGACTGCCTCTCCACCGGTCGCGGGTGGGTCGACGACCTCCGCGGCGACCGCGACGCTCGAGCGCTCCTCATCCTCCGCGCCGGCGAGCGAGAGGAGCTCTCCGCCCTCGGTGGCGACGACCGCGACCCCCTCGACGAGCGTCGAGCCGCTCACGCCGGTCTGCGCACGCCAGCTGCGGCCTTCGGTGTCGCCGATCGTCGGTCCGTCGTCGCCCCCCTCGAACCGACCGTGGTCTGCAGCCTCGTCGTCGTCGGCCGTCCCGTCGTCGTTCGTCGTGGAACCGACGAACAGTCCACAGAGCGCGGTGAGGACGGTTCGGCGACTCGCTCGTCGTGTGTCCATCTCTACTGCCGTTCTTCTAGTGAGTGTGATAACTCCTCGCTCAGTGGACGGTAGCCCCGGGGCGAACGGCGCGGTAACCACGGGGACCGCAACGCATAGCAGGTGCCGCGGTCTATCGGTCGCATGACGCTCCGAGCCCGCGATCTGATGACCGGAGAGGTGGCAACCGTCGGTCCCGACGAGGAGGTCGGGGACGTGCTCGGCCGCCTCGCACGCGCGGAGTTCGACGGCTATCCAGTCCTCGACGGGGACGACCTCGTCGGCATCGTCACCCGGGGCGACATCCTCCGGCTCTTCCGGAGCGAGGAACGGGTCGTCTGGATCCCGATCGGCGTCCCGCCGTTCAGCGAGACGCTCACCTACGCGATCGACCTCCCGTTCGACGACCTCGACCTCGGTATCGACGTGGCGAAACAGGCCCAGCGACCGATCCGGGAGGCGATGACCGAGGCGGTCGTCACCGTCGGCCCCGAGACGGAGTTCGACAGGCTGGTCGAACTCCTCACCGAGGAGGAACGCGACATCAACCGCCTTCCGGTACTGGACGACGGTGCGCTCGTCGGCATCGTCACGAGACAGGACCTCCTCCGGGCGCTCCGAGACGGGTAGTACCGGCTTCCGGAAGCCTCCTGTCCGCTCGCTCCAACGGGGTGCATGCACGCTCGGGCCGCCGACGACCACCGGGACGCCGCGATCCACGCGGTCGCCGCCGACCGGTACGACCGCGCCGGGGACCGCTACACGCTCACGGCCTACGAACTCCTCTCGGGCCACGGCGGATCGCACGCCGCGTTCGACCCGGAGGGAGGGACCGCCCTCGGTGCGCCGCTGTGCTCGCTCGCGCTCGCCTCGGTCTGTTACCGGCTCGCCGGCACTCCCGACCGGGCCCGTGCCCGCGCGCAGTCGGGGCTGGCGCTCGCCACCGAGCACCGCGACCACGTGCTCACGGCACGGGAGGAGCGGGCCGCCTGTGCGGAGTTCGCCGGCGACTTCCACCACCTGCTGGGAGACCGAGAGCGTGCCACGGGGGCCTACGACCGGGCCGGCGAGGGATACGAGGCGGCCGATCTGGGGAACCCCGCCGGCTTCACCGCCCGGGGGCTCCTCGAACCCGGCACTCGGTTCCTGGTCCACCTCTCGCGTCCGGACGACCTCACGTGGGACGAGATCCACGGCTCCGACCCCGAGCGCGCGCTCTCGACCCGTCTCCGGTTCAAGTCGGCACGGCTGGCCTCGCTCCTGGCCGCCCGGTTCGATGCCGGTGTCCTCATGACGCCGCGTGGATCGACCGAGTACGGTACCGATCGGTTCGACTGTCCGGCCTGTGGCTCCTCCGACGTGAACTACGTCGCCGGTGCGGTCTTCTGTCTCCGGTGTGACACCCCGGTCCGGGACGGGCCACGGCAGGGCTGAGTGGCACGCGTTATCGCGTCTCTCCGGTAACTTAAGTGGACTCCTCCTCTATCACCCACACATGTCCGAGAACGAAAGCTCCGGCCGTCGAAACCTCCGTATGCCCTCCGACGACGAACTGTTCGCCATCGTCACCGAGCACCTCGGGGGCAACCACGTCCGCGTCCGCTGTGAGGACGGCAAGACGCGCCTGGGACGGATCCCGGGTCGAATGAAGTACCGCACCTGGATCAACGAGAACGACGTCGTCCTCGTCGAGCCGTGGTCCTGGCAGGACGAGAAGGCGAACATCGAGTGGCGCTACACCGAACAGGACGCCGACCAGCTCCGCCGCGAAGGCCACATCAACTGATTCTCCGTCGTCGGGTCCCGCCCGCGAGCGACCGCTCTTCCCTATAGCTCTCCCACAGACCGGTACTCCGCGGCGAGGTCGACGTAGTGGTCCTGGATGCGGCTGATCTCCGCCCGCTGGCCCTCGGTGAGCGGGCGGGTCTCGGCCGGTGCGCCGTAGGCCAGGTGTCCTTCGGGGATCGTCTGGTCCTGCAGCACGACGCTCCCCGCGGCGACGAGCGCGTTCGACTCCACCGTCGCCCCACCCAGTACGGCGCTCTGTATGCCCACGAGCGAGTCGGATTCGATCGTGGCGTAGTCGATCACGACGTTGTGTCCCACCGTGACCCGGTCGCCGACCTCCGCGCCGTGGAGCATCGAGAACTCCTGGACGTTCGAACCCTCACCGACGGTCGTCTCGCCGCCATCGCCTCTGAGACAGACGAACGGCCAGACGCTCGATCTCGCCCCGACGGAGACCTCGCCGACCAGGTAGGCCATCTTCGAGACGAACGCTGTCTCGTCCACCGTGGGTTCGTGTCCGCCGAACGCGTCGCGCATGGGTAGCCCTCTCGACCCTACGGGATAACCGCTCGCGATTCGGCAGGGGAGGCGAGCGGCGAGGACCCCGGCGAACGCCCTCGTTTCAATACCACCTCGCGCGTACGGGAGGGATGCGTCTCATCCAGGCCTTCGTCCCGACGTCGAGACGGGAGGAGGTCTCGACGTGCCTCTCGGAGCGCGGGCTCGAGCACGTCTTCGTCGACGACAGCTCGGACTCCGAGCGCTGTCTGGTGGTCTCTCCGGTGCCCCCGGAGACGGTCGAGGAGCTCCTCGAGGAACTCCGCGGGATCGGCGTCGAGTCGGAGGGCGTCATCGTCGTCAGCGAGACGCGGACGGTCGTCTCCGATGCGATCGAGGGACGGGACGGACGCGAGGAGGAGGAGGTCGAGACCAGCGAGGACGACCGGATCTCCCGGGACGAGCTGTTGAGCAGGGCGACCGAGTCGGGAACCACGACCCCGAACTACGTCGCCTTCATCGTCCTGAGCGCGATCGTCGCGACCGCCGGCCTGCTCGGCGACAGCGCGGCGGTCGTCGTCGGCTCGATGGTGATCGCACCGCTTCTCGGGCCGGCGATAGCCACGAGCGTCGGGAGCGTGCTGGCGGATCGGGACCTCCTCACCGACGGCGCGAAGGCACAGGTCGTCGGCCTCTGTCTCGCCATCGTGAGCGGGACGCTGTTCGCGGTCGTGCTCCGGTACACGATCGCCCCGATCGGCGACATCCGGGTCCTCGACCAGATCGCGGAACGGACCAACCCTGGCGCGCTCTCGCTCGTGATCGCCGTCGTCTCCGGGGCGGCGGGCGCGCTCTCGTTCACCACCGGGGCGAACACGGCGCTCGTCGGCGTGATGATGGCGGCCGCGCTCATCCCGCCCGCCGCAGCCGTCGGCGTCGGGATCGCCTTCGGGGACGCCGTGCTCGCGATCAGCGCGGGGGTCCTCGTGCTGGTGAACGTCGTCGCGATCAACCTCGTCAGCACGCTCGTCCTCTGGTGGCGCGGCTACCGCCCCGAGCGGGCCGAGGACGAGCGCCGGAGCCGAAAGACCGCCCTGGTCCAGGTCCTCCTGCTCGTGGCCGCGATCGCGCTCCTCTCGTCGTTTCTCGTCGTCACGACCGGGGACATCGTCGCCAACGAACGCTTCGAGACCGAGGTCGACGAGATCGCGGCCGACCGTGGGGTGCTCGGTCACGAGATCCGCTACGAGACCGCCCTCTTCTCGCGCTCGCCGGTCGAACTCACCGTCCGGGTCGCCGAGGGAGACGGGGCGACCGCGGAGGAGATACAGCGGGACGTTCGCCGCGAGACGGGCGTCGACGTCGAGGTGACCGTCGTCCACGAGTCGGTGACGACCGCCGACTTCGCCCGCCCCGCTCTCGCGGGACCCGTTGGATCGGCCTCACCCCGATCACCGAGCGGTATCTCAGTGGCTTGAGATGTCGAGATTCAAGAATCGTCACACTGGTTGAGCCGGGGGTATCACATCTCGGCGGCTCTCGTCACCTCAGTAGGTCTCGACGGTGACGCCGAGCGCATCGAAGTCGGCGACGTTCGCCGTGAGTACCGGTTCGTCGTACCGTTCCGCGACCGCCGCCACCACCGGATCTACTTCGTCGATCCCACTCTCACCGCCCGAAGCGACGTCCGCCCTGGCGAGCAGCTCTCCGGCTCGTTGGGCGAGTCTCTCGTCCTGGTGGGCGATAGGGTACATACGAAGCGCGTTCTGTACGTTCCGTCGTTCCTCTTCGCCACCGAACGCGACCCCGTCGGAGAGTTCCACGATGACCGGCGAGGGAACGCGTTGAACGGCCCCTGTTTCCACGAGGTCGAGTCCCCTCTCGAACGCGTTCTGCCTGCCGTCGAAGAGATCGACGAGGTACGACGTCTCGAGGATCACTGGAACCGCTCTCGAAGCGCACCCTTTCCGTCGACGTCCGCCTCCTCTTTCTCTTCGAGACGCCTCCGCATGGCGTCGGCGGTTTCGGAAGAGAGTATCCCCGCGACCTCCTCCGGGTGTGGACCGCCGATCAGACGACGGAGCGTCTCCTCCATCGTCTCGTCCTCGCGGGTGTGTGCCGCGATGAACTCGTGGCACTCCTCTGAGATCCGGACGGACTCGCTCACGGTGTATACTCGGATATACGAGGTTGTGAGTCCTCGGGCGTGTTCGGGGACGTGCGGTTTCGAGGTGCAGAGAGCACTCTCAACGGTTCTCGAGGCTCCGTTCTCCGATCTCCGACTTGGGAAGCCTGTGCCCCGCTGGGACTCGCCAGAGCCGATCGGAGAACCCGAGTGAGCACCCGAAAACATTCAACCAAAAATAGAAATACAAATCAAATCAGGTATATATGGTGTTTTGCCAGTTCCGACCGCTGCTTCCACCCGATTCTAACTCACTGCTCGGAGGCTCCTGCATTGGAGAGGCGGCCTCGGCACTCATAGGGCTCCACATACCGCGCTGCCTAGGCGCGTTCGGTGAGCACACTCGTCATCGGCCACTCACCACTATCCACCACGAAGGCAAAACCGCCCCGGCC
>SKWB01000184.1 GCA_007129135.1 Halococcaceae archaeon
AGCCAGAGCGCGTCGCCGTCGGGGGTGAGAACCGGCCGCTCGTCGCCCGGTCGGTGACCGGAGACCGTCACGCTCAGTCGGTCGGACTCGGTGCGTTCGGTCGGCTCCGTCCCCTCCCACCGCAGGGGTGTCGTATCCCCCTCCGAACCCGATAGTGTGTCCCCAATGACACAGTAGAACCCCACCATGAGGGTCTCAGGGGCGCCCGACGTATTGTTAGCCCGAGAGTAAACCTCCCCGATCGCGGAGAGGTCGGGCCCGAACCCGAAGCGTTACTACCGAGGTGGGACAGCGGATAGTATGAGCGAGACGGAGCAGGAACTCGGGATCACCGAGTCGAAGTCCCACAGCCCCGGCGAGTGGTACGCGGAGGTCGTCAGGAAGGCCCAGATCGCCGACTACGCCCCGATGGGCGGGTTCATCGTCACCCGTCCCCGCGGCTGGGCGCTCTGGGAGTCGATCCAGTCGGCGCTCGACGGCTGGTTCAAGGAGACCGGCGTCACGAACGCCTACTTCCCGCTGTTCATCCCCGAGAGCTACTTGGAGCGCGAAAAGGAGATCCTCGAGGGGTTCGACCCCGAGGTGGCGTGGGTGACCCACGGCGGCGAGACCGAACTCGAGGAGCGCCTCGCCGTTCGCCCGACCAGCGAGTCGATCATCGCCCCGTTCATGAGCCAGTGGGTCCGGAGTCACCGTGACCTCCCGATGCGGCTCAACCAGTGGTGTTCGGTCGTCCGCTGGGAGGCGACGGAGACGAAGCCGTTCTTCCGGACGAAGGAGTTCTGCTGGCAGGAGGGCCACACCGCCCACCGCGACGGCGAGGGCGCCTGGGAGGAGACGATGCTCCGACTGGGACAGTACGAACGGGTCTTCGAGGAACTGCTCGCGATCCCGGTGATGAAGGGGCGAAAGCCCGCCCACGACAAGTTCCCGGGGGCGGAGACGACGACGACGATCGAGGCGCTGATGCCCGACGGGAAGTCCGTCCAGAGCGCGACGAGCCACTACCTCGGGACGACGTTCGCGGAGGCGTTCGACCTCACGTACGTGGACGAGGCGGAGGAGGAGCAGGTCGCCCACACGACCTCGTGGGGGCTCTCCTGGCGCGCGCTCGGCGCGCTCATCATGACCCACTCGGACGACCAGGGGCTGGTGCTCCCGCCCACCATCGCCCCCCAGCAGGTCGTGATCGTCCCGATCTGGCAGGAGGAGAACCGAGAGGAAGTGCTCGAGTACGGGGAAGGGGTCGCCGAGGCGCTCTCCGAGGCGGGTATCAGGGTCGAGTTCGACGACCGCGACGAGCGCAACCCCGGCTTCAAGTTCAACGAGTGGGAGCTCTACGGCGTCCCGCTCAGGATCGAGATCGGCCCGAACGAGGTGGAAGAGGGCGAACTGACGCTCGTTCACCGACCCGACGGCGAGCGCTCGGTCGAGTCCAGGGACGGGGTCGCGGAGACGGTCTCCGAACACTTCGAGACGATCTACGCGAAGCTCTACGCCGCGGCCGAGGAGAACTTAGAGGAGAACGTCCGCGAGGCGTACTCGCGCGAGGAGATCCTCGGGACGCTCGGCCAGCACGGCGGCTACGTGAAGGCGCCGTGGTGCGGCGAGGAGGAGGCTGCGGCGGAGATCAAGGAGACGATCGGTGCGGACATCGTGATGATCCCCCTGGAGGACGAGGGTCCGATCGCGGAGGAGTGTGCGCTCTCCGGGAAGCCAGCCGAGACGACGGCGTACTTCGCGAAGACCTACTGAGCGGGGGATCGGGAGCCACCACCCGGGTTTTTCACGTCGACCGGTGACTCGCTTCGACCGGCCGCTCCGGCTCCACCCGCGAGAGGCGCATCGCGTTGCCGGTCACCGCGAGGCTCATGCCCATGTCCCCGACCACGACGGCGTGGATCACGGTCACGAGGCCGAAGGGCGCGCCGAGCGCGAGCAGCGCCTTCACGGCGAGACTCGACCAGACGTTCTGGCGGATGACGCGGTTCGACGCCCGCGAGAGCCGGTAGAGGTAGGGCAAACGCGTCAGGTCGTCACTCATGAGCGCCACGTCGGCGGTCTCGAGCGCCGTGTCCGTACCCGCCGCGCCCATCGCGATCCCCACGGTCGCGCTCGCGAGCGCCGGCGCGTCGTTCACCCCGTCGCCGGCCATCGCGACGTGACCGAACTCGCGCTCGAGCCGTCGGATCTCCGTCACTTTCCCCTCTGGGAGCAGGTCCGCTCGGTACTCTTCGATCCCGACGGACTCGGCGACCGCCCGCGCAGTCCTCATGTTGTCACCGGTGAGCATGACGACACGGACACCCGCCTTCTCGAGTTCCGAGACGGCCCACCGCGCCTCCGGACGGGGTTCGTCCGCGATCGCGATCGCGCCGAGCAGTCGCTCCTCGGTCCCGAGGAGGACGACCGTGTTTCCCGCGCGCTCCAGCCGGGCGATCGTCTCCCGCACGGGTTCTCCCTCCCCCGTTCCGAGGGGCTGAGCGGTCACCGAATCGAGGGTCCGCCCGCCGTCGGTCGCGACGTGGATCTCCTCGAGGTCGAAGTCGCGCGCCTCGAACAGCGCCGGCTTCCCGACCAGGTGCCCGACCCCGTCGAGGTCGGCGGCGACGCCCCGACCCGTGAGCGACTCGAAGCCACCGACGGTCCGGTCGTCGGCTGCACCACGCTCGTTCGCCTCCGCGACGATCGCCGCCGCGATCGGGTGCTCGCTCCGTCGTTCGATCGCCGCCGCGCGAGAGAGCACCTCGCGCTCGTCGAGGTCCGAGAGCGAGAGGAGAGCCGTCACCGAGAGGTCGCCGGTCGTCAGGGTTCCGGTCTTGTCGATCGCGAGGACCGCCGTCTCGCCGACCGCCTCGAGGTCGCGCCCGCTCTTGACCAACACGCCGTTTCGCGCGGCGCTCGTGATCCCCGAGACCACGCTCACGGGCGTCGAGATGACGAACGCACAGGGACAGGCGATGACGAGGAGCGTCAGCCCCCGGAGGAACCAGGTGTCCCACGGTGCGCCGAAGACGAGCGGCGGGACGACCGTGGCGGCGAGCGCGAGCGAGACGACGATCGGCGTGTAGACGCTCGCGAGCCGGTCGACGAACTGCTCGCGCTCGGTCTTCTCCCGTTCTGCCTCCTCGACCAGCCGGACGACCCGTGCGATCGTCGACTCGCCGGCCTCGTTGGTCGCTTCGACCTCGAGGTAGCCGTCGGTGTCGATCGTCCCCGCGTAGACCTCGTCGCCGGTCCGTTTGTCGACCGGGACGCTCTCGCCCGTGATCGGCCCCTGGTCGACTGCACCCTCGCCCTCCCTCACCACGCCGTCGGTGGGGACCCTCTCCCCGGGACGGACGATCACCCGCTCCCCGACCGCGACGGCGTCGGCCGGTACAGTGACCTCGCGTCCGTCGCGGCGGACCGTCGCGGTCTCCGGCGAGAGCTCCATCAGCTCACGAACCGACCCGCGGGCCCGGTCCATCGAGAACCGTTCGAGGAGCTCCGCGGTGCTGAAGAGCACCGCGAGCATCGCCCCCTCGAACGGGTGGTGTGTCGCGACCGAGGCGACGATCCCCGCGCTCATCAGGAAGTCGATGTCGAGGGTGCGCTGACGTGCCGAGAAGTAGCCGTTTCGCAGGATCGGCGCGCCCGCGAGCGCCGCGCTCGCGACGAAGAGGACGTGCGAGGCCGAGAAGGCCCTCCCTAGCAGGTCGAAGAGGTGGGGGTCGGCGGCCGGGACGACGAAGTGGAGGATCATCCCGACGCTCACCAGCACGGCCCCGACGAGGGTGGAGAGCCCCCGCGGGCTCTGAAAGACGTCGCGTCTCTCTCCGACGCGAGGCGTCTCGTCGACCGACGTCGCCTCGTACCCCGCGGCGGAGACGGCGACGACCAGGTCGTCCTCGCTCACCCCGGGATCGTGCGAGACGGTGACCCGACCGACCGTCGGCCGTGTCTCGACGGCTCTCACCCCCGAAACCCCGCCGAGCGCGCGTTCGACCTTCCCGGCACACGAGGGACAGTCCATCGCCGGGACCGACAGCGTGGTCTCCCCGTCTCCCCCCTCCGCCTCGCGGCCCGTTCGACCCGTGGACGTCGTCACTACCCGATCGGAGGCGCGGCCGGACGATAGTGGTTCTTCGGCGCACGCCAACTCACGCGACGTCCGCAGTCCTCGGGGAGGCTCACCGGTGCGTGTTCACGGAGTCGAGCGAGGTGTCGGACTCGACGAACGACGCCACGAGCCTGGCCTCCGCGCGGCGGAGCCGGTACGAGAGCGTCGATCGCGGCACCGAGAGCTCAGCCGCGAGTTCGTCGAGTTCGACCCGTCGAGGGATCTCGTAGTAGCCGCGAGCGATCGCCGCGTGGAGGGCGCGCCGCTGGGCGAGGGGAAGGTCGACGGCCGGGGACTCGTCCGACCGCTCGCCCGGCGTGTGCTCGACGAGCCGGAGCAGCTCCATCCCGCCGACGTCCTCGATCGCCGCCTCGAGCGCGTCGGCGAACGGGCCGACCGGTTCGTCCCCCGAGAGGACGATCCGCCAGCGGTGGCTGCGCCCCTCCTGACACGACTCGAGGAGGAGACCGTCCCCGAGGTGGGCGAGCGCGAGGTGTGGGACGGAGGTGCAGACCGAAGAGCGCTCCCAGACGCAGTAGACCACGAGCCTTCCCTCCTCGCGGTCGAGCACCCGCGTCTCCGAGGTAGCCTCGCAGTCGCCGGTGACGAGGCAGTCGGGGAAGTACTCGGCGCTCTCGTAGGCCACCGACAGCGCGTCCAGTGCATCGGCGGGCCCCTCGACGAGGTCGACCCGCCAGAGGGTCTCGCTCGTCACGTGACAGGAGAGGGATCTGACCGTCGCCTCCGGGTGCTCGGCGAGCGCCTCCGCGACGGGGTTCCACCCCGGCCGGTAGTCCAGCTCGAAGACGAGTTCGCGCATGGCGAGGGTAGGTCCGACTCCCGGTAAAGGCTGTCTCCCGGGAGCGTAGCGCGTTCGACGCGCGTACCAACGCGGCTTTTCCGACGCGCTCCCTCCTCCCGCTATGGACAGACGTGCGTACCTCCTCTCGCTCGCGACGACGGGTACGCTCTCGCTCGCGGGCTGTCTCGGCGGCGGCTCGCGGACCGCGCTCGCCCGACCCGATAGCCAGAGCGCCGACAGCGAGGACTACCCGTACCCGGCCCACGGTGAGGAGCTCCCCGAGGTAACGGTACCCTCCCCGCTGCACGACCGGGAGGTGAGCACGACGGAGTTCGTCGGCGAACGCGAGACGCTCCTCACCTTCGTCTTCACCCGCTGTCCGGGACCGTGTCCGGCGCTCACCGCGACCCTCGCGCAGGTCCAGGCACACGCCGCGGGGCAGGGTTACGCGGAGGAGGTCGCCCTGCTCCCGATCACGTTCGACCCGGAGCACGACGAACGGGAGGTCCTCCGGGAGTTCAGCGAGGCGAACGGGGCGAGCGTCGAGGAGAACTGGCAGTTCCTCCGGCCCGAGACACCCGAAGCGGCCGAGGACGTAGTGACGAACACGTTCGGCGTTCCGTTCGAGGAGGTTCTCCTAGCTGAGGCAGAGGAGGCCCACGGTGATCACGACGACGCGGGCCACGACGACCACGATCACGACGATCACGACGACCACGATCACGGGGGCGACGAAACCTCGTTCGTCCACGCCAACCTCCTGTTGCTGGTGAACCGAGACGGCTACGTCGAGCGGGCGTACACCGGCCCGCCACCGGCCCCGACAGACGTCCTCGACGACCTCGATGCGGTCCGGGAGGAGATGACGTGAGGCGGCGAGAGTTGCTCTCCGGCGCCGTCGGTCTCGGCGTGCTCGGTGCGGGTACGGCGTACGCCTCGGGAGCGTTCGGATCGGACGACGAGCGGATCGACCCGGTCACGATCGAGACGCTCGACGCGCCGGGGGGCGAGGCCGACGCCCTCGCGGTGCCCACCCCGGGGGAGGTGACGCTGCTCGAGTTCTTCGCGACCTGGTGTGGGACCTGCCGGTCGATGATGCCGACGCACTCGGAGGTCCGTGCGGACCGCCCGGACGTGCAGTTCGTCTCGGTCACGAACGAGCCGATCGGCGAGACCACGACGCGGGCGGACGTCGTCGCGTGGTGGGAGGAGAACGGGGGGAACTGGCCGGTCGGCCTCGACACCGACCTCGACCTCACCAGGGTGTTCGACGTGAGCGTCACGCCGACGACCGTGGTCATCGACGCCGAGAACCGCGTCTCCCGGGCCGATATCGGACGGAAGAGCGCCGACGAACTCCGAACCTGGATCGACGACGCCGGATGAGCGTCCTCGGTACCGTCGCGCTCGCCGCCGGAGCGGGCGTCGCCACGTTCTTCTCGCCGTGTGCGTACGCGCTCCTCCCGGGCTACGTCGGCTACTACGTCGCCGCGACCGGCGAGCGCTCACCGCGGCTGTCGGCCGTGCTCGTTCGAGGAGCTGCGGCAGCCGGGGGCGTCCTGGCGGTCTTCGCCGTGCTCGTGCTCGCCGCGACCGCCATCGGATCCGCCCTCGCTCCCTACCTCCACGCGCTCGAACTCGCCGTCGGCGTGGTGCTGGTCCTCCTCGGATCGCTGGTCCTCCTCGACCGCGGTCCCCGGATCTCCGTCCTGCTCCCGCGACGCCGGCCGTCGATCCTCGGCTTCGTGCTCTTCGGCGCGCTCTACGCGCTCGCGGCCGCGGGCTGTGTCGCCCCGCTCTTCCTCGCGGTCGTCCTCCAGTCGCTGACCTTCCCGGTCGAGGGGACGATCGCCGTCCTCGGCACCTACGCCGGCTCGTTCGCGCTGTTGATGCTCGCAGCGACGACCGTCGTCGCCGTCGGTCACGACCTCGGCTCGCAGGTCGCCGGCTACGCCGACCGGGCGATCCGACTCGCCGGGCTCGTCATCGTCATCGCGGGGTTCGGACAGCTCTGGGTCGCACTCGGCCTCTAGAGCTCGAACTCGACCGGCTCCATCTCGAGGAAGGCCGTCTCGTAGCCGTCGTGACGCGAGACCTGTGGCGGGGCGTCCACCGAGACGGTGAGACGGTCGCCCGACTCGAGGTCGTCGATCGCCGCGCCGTAGTGGTGGTCGAACTCGGGACCGATCGCCTCCGCGAGGTCGGTCTCGACGACCGTCTCGCCGTCGCGCTCGACGGCGAGCGAGAGGCTCATCAACGGGATCACGTAGCCGTTGTGCGACGTGCGAACCGAGACCGCGAGGTAGCCGTCGTCGAACAGCGCGTCGAAGCGCGCGTCACCGCTTTCGCCCTCGCCGAGGTGCTCGCCCGGCATCTCCGCTACGTCGGGAAGCACCGAGACCGGGATCTCGGCGTGCTCGCCGTGGTCGTGGTCATCGTGGTCGCCGTGGTCGCCGTGATCGTCGTGGTGATCGTGATCGCCGTGATCGCCGCTGTGACCGTGATCGTGCATCGGCTCGACTTCGCCGCGTTCGCCCTGGCGCTCGTCTTCTATCAGTTCGAAGCCGAGGTCGTAGACCTCCGAGGAGTCGAACTCGAAGGGGATCTCGATCGTCTCGCCCTCCTCGAAGCGTCCCTCGAACTCGCCGCGGCGCTCGACCGCGAGCGAGCCGAGTCTGAGCCGCGCGGTGTACTCGCCGTCGTCGGCGAAGGCGGCGTTGTCGCCGTAGTGAAAGCCCATCTCCTGGGAGAGCATCGGCCAGAGGAACCACTCGCCGACCCGGTGGCCTTCATGATCCTCGATCACGAGTTCGGCCTCGGTGGGCAGGACGATCCCCGTCTCCGGGTCCCAGACGCTCACCATCAGGTGGAGCTGGTCGTCACCGCCGATGTCGACCAGTTCCGCGTCTCGACCCGTGACGGTCCAGAAGCGGTGTGGGTAGGTGTAGCCGAGCGCGACGGCGTACGCCTCGCCCTCGGCGACGCCGTAGACACCCATCTCCTCGACCGAGGCGGGGACGTAGGCCGCGTCGGGTCGGTCCTCGACGATCGGTGGCTCCTCCCAGGCGGAGCGACGTTCGAACCCGAGCGTCTCCAGACAGCCGGCGAGGCCGAGGGTGAGACCGCCG
>SKWB01000233.1 GCA_007129135.1 Halococcaceae archaeon
CATCGCCTGTCCCCAGCCGATGCCGACGCCGTGGAGCGCCTGCGAGCCGACGGCGATCGACGGCGCCATCGAGCGCGAGCCCTCCGGGACCTCCGCGCCCTCTTCCATCCCCATCGCGTAGCACAGCAGCCGGTCGACCGGCGTCCCCCGGGCGAGGTAGGCCGCGCTCTCCCTGAACGAGGTCGTCATCCAGTCCTCTGCGGCGAGCGCGCTCGCGCTCCCGATCTGGGCCGCCTCCTGGCCGACCGCCGGCGCGTAGGTCCCGATTTCGCCGCGGCGCTGGAGGGCGATGGCGCGTTCTTCGAACCGCCGCGCGAGCTTCATCAGCCGGTAGAGCTCCTCGAGCCGGTCCTCGCCGAGGTCGGGTTCGAGGTCCGTATCGACGGTCCCCTCGCGATCCAGTACCTGCACGTGATCGACCGTGAACTCCGCGACCGTCTCCCTGGGCATGCGTGACGGTCTACCCCACGGCGTATAACGGTGTGCTCGGGGGCGGGGGTGTGCTCCCGTGGCACGTCGAACGGACCCCGGTCGCTCTTCCACACCCCCTTCGAGCTCTTCCACGCCCTCTTCGAGGTAGTGCGTCACCGGCGTGTCGGGTCTACAGCACCCCGCCAGGGGGGCGTGATGCGGAGGGTCGGGGTTTCGACACGGTCGACCCCGCGTTCACACCCGTAGAGCCGATCGAACGGTCCGCCCACCTCTCAGCGGTCGTTCCGGAAGTGACGTAATAGAGATAGATGGCAACACTTACCAAACTACGGGTCGAACCGAACCGGATCGCTAGGACGATGAGCCTGACACGACTCACGCGGCGCGGGTTCGGCGCACTCGCGGTCGCCGCCGCGCTGCTCTCGGGACGAACGGAGGGGAACGAGGGGACGGACCGATCGGGTCGCGGGCGGGACGGGGATACGGCCCTCACCGGGGGAGACGCCCCCCCCGGCAAGAGCATCGGGTTCTACGTCGGCTGCGAACTGACCGACGACGGCTCGACGCTGCTCGGTGGGTTCGGACACGAGCCGTCGAGTCACTGGATCGAGGTCGTCCCACGCCAGGAGCACCCGGAGGGCGCCACGACCACGGTTGGTGTCACCGAGGACGCGGACATCCCGGGCGAGCCGATCGAGATCCCGCAGGCAGCGGAGACCAACAAGTACGTCGCCTCGATGTACTCGGAGTTCTCCGGCTTCCCACCGCCGCTGACCAACGGCGGGCTCAACGAACACGGCGTCGCCGCCCGGGACATCTGGTCACCGTCGCGGCCGGAACTCGTCGAGATGGCCGAGGAGGCTGCGCCGCAGGAAGGTCCGCAGTACTCGGACCTCGCGAAGGCGGCGATGGAGCGTGCGGAGAGCGCCCGGGAGGCCGTCGAGGTCGTCGGCGGGCTGATGGACGAGCACGGCTACTCGACCTACGGCGGGAACTCGCACCTCTTCGCCGACGAGGACGAGGGCTGGGTGTTCATCAACTACGCCCACCCCGACGGCGACCTGTGGGCCGCCGAGCGTCTCGGCCCCGACGAGGTTCGGGTCTCGTACCCCGGCTACATCCTCGAGTTCCCGGTCGACCACGAGGACGACCCCGACGTCGCCGGCTCCGACGCGCTGGTAGGCTTCGCCGAGGAGCAGGGCTGGTGGGACGGCGAGGGCGACACCCTGAACCTGCACGAGGTGCTCGGGGTCGGCGAGTTCCCCGCCGAGGAGGAGGAGTACTTCTACCCCGAGTTCTACCAGGGCGCCCGCCACCCGCTCGAACGCGAGGAGGAACCCGAGGCGCTCGCACCCGTGAGCCTCGAGGACGTGCTCGCACTGGTCAGAGACCCCCGGTGGTCGACCGACTTCGCCGGCTACGGGCAGGTCGCACACCTCCGTCCCGACGTCCACCCGGAGCTCCAGACCCTCTGGACCGCGGTGACGAGCGCGATCACCACGCCGTTCGTGCCGATCCCGGTCGGTGCCGAGGAGGTCCCCGTCGAGTTCCGCCAGCACCGCTACATGACGGCCAACGCCGCGGGTAACTTCCTCGACCGGGACTGGCAGCTCCAGGAGGCGACGCGCTACGCGACCCGGGAGTTCAAGCGGCTGCTCTACTTCACCGCCGACCGACCGGAGGAGTTCTACACCGACGTCGTCGGCGCGATCGAGGGCTTCGAGCGGGAGCTACTCGACGAGCGGGAATCGGTCGAGGCGGAGGCGGCGGAGCTGTTCGCGGCCGGCGACGAGGATACCGCACGGGAGCTTCTCACCGCGAACGTCGGCGAGCGGCTGCTCGAGAGCCTGCGGCTCGGGATGGCGCTCACGGACGAGGTCGAAGCCGAGACGCGTGAGCGCTTCGGTATCCGCGAGCCGGAGGGTCGCGAGGAGGAGGGCGAGACCACCCCACCGGCCAGCCAGGACATGGCCGAGGGGGCCTGGGGAGACATGGTCCACGCCTACGACGACGAGCTGCACGCGGGGTATCCCCGGGAACACGGCGCGTACACCGACGACGGCTGAGGCGGACGCGTGTAACTGGTCACCGGTGATCGTTGACCCGAACTGGCGAACACCGGTGAGAGACCGCACCCGTCCCGATGGGGGTTTCGATCTATCCGGCCAGGAACCCCTCCAGGCGGTTCAGGTAGGCCTCCGGCCGGTCCTCGGGCACCCAGTGGTTCGCCCGACCGAGGCCGACGAGCTCGGCGTCCGGAATGTCACGCTCGAGTCGCTCGGCGTACTCGATCGGCTGGAACTCGTCCTCCGCTCCCCACAGCAACAGCGTCTCCGCCTCGATCTCCGAGGGATCGACCTCGGTGGTGTGGCTCGTGTTCGTCCCGATGGCGTTGCGCGAGAGCGAGACCAACGCCTCCTCTGAGTCCCACTGGGCGAGCATGGCCTCGACGAACTCCTCGCTCGGATCCTCGCCGTAGAGGGTGTTTCGAAGGAGCTTCCGGAGCATCCCCTGGAGCTCGTCGACGTCCATCCCGTCGATGGTCTCCGGCAGCCCGAGGTCGACGATCGTCTCGATCGGCCAGGAGTCGTAGCAGACGGCGTTCGAGAGGACGAGCTTCGACACCCGTTCGGGCTCGTGAGCCGCGTACCTGAGTCCGACCCCCCCGCCGAGGTCGTGCCCGACGAACGAGACGGCGTCGAGGTCGAGCTCTCCGAGCAGACTATCGATCATCGCCTCCTGTGCCCTGATCGAACGGTCGAAGCCGTCGTGCATCGCCGAGTTGCCGTAGCCGACCATGTCGGGTGCGACCACGCGGAACTCATCCGTAAGTGCCGGTGCGACGTCGTGCCACAGGTACGACGAGGTCGGTATCCCGTGGAGGAACAGTACCGGTGTGCCGGAGCCCTCGTCGTAGTACGCGACGTCGAGGTCGTGTCCGTCGACGTCACAGGTCGTCGTCTCCTGTCGATCGGTCCACGTCTCGTGGTCCATGCACCTCGGTAGATCGCCGATCCGGAAACCACCTCGCGCTGAACCTGCCGACGAGGCCCCCGAGCGTCTCCCTGGTGTTGACGCCGGCCGGTGGTGTCGACCGGTCTCGGTGGTGCCCGTCGGTTCTCGTGGGCTGGAATGGCGACAGCTACCTCTATATCGTCCCACGACGTGTTACCATACCGAACACCTTTGGGGGTGGTTCGAACGACACCATGACAGACGACACCGATCGACCGATCGTCGCCGTTTCGGACGTCCACCTCGGGACGGCACACATCGAGGGGATCACCCCTCCGGACCGGGGTCGGTTCGAGGAGTTCCTCCGGGAGTTCCCGGACGTCCTCGGCTCCGTGCTCGGTACCACCCCGGGACACCTCGTCCTCAACGGGGACGTAGACGACCTGTGGCGGCGAAACGTCCGCACCCTGACGCGGGAGAACTACGACATCTACGGGCTGCTTGCGGACCTCCGGGAGCGGGGTATCGAGGTCCACTACGTCCTGGGGAACCACGACTGGTACGCGAGGCGGGACCGGGAGGGTGCCGGCGGTCGAAGCGGCGTCTCGTACTACGACACCGACTACGAGGAACGGGTGAGGCTGGCGACCAACGGGACGAACTACACGTTCGTACACGGCTACCAGTTCGACAGGCTGATACTGGGGTTCGCCCGGGCGATGGGCTTCTCCCCGCCGGAGGACGTCTTCGACGTCCTCGCGGAGTTCGACGGCGACGTCTACGGGAACGGACAGGAACGGCTGTGGAACCGGATCAGACGGTTCGGGGAGTACCGGTACGACTTCTCGCGCTTTCGGTCGCTCCTCGAACAGGTCGACGTCGACGGGGGCGAGCGGAAACGCGACCTCGGGGTGGCGCCGAGGGGGGCGATGCGGTCCGCGAGGCGGGACCCGGACACCGACTGGCTCTGCATCGGCCACACACACGTCGGAGGTATCGAACCCGACCCGTCCGTCGAGAACGGGGGCGTCGCCAACAGCGGCGCGTGGAAGGGCGCGGAGGACAGCTTCCTCGTCCTCGAAGCGACGCCGGGCCTCTGGAGCTGGAACGACGACGACCCGGTCCGACTGGAGACGTGAACGGACGTTCGGTCCACGGGCTCCCCTCTCCGATCTCGGTCGTCGAACGGCCCCGGCCTCCCTCGTCGTTCGCTCCGTCCCGGGACCGGCCGCGGACGTGATCCTTCTCCTGCTCGATAGGCCCGGTACCCCCACGGACATGCTCGGATCCCGCCCCGATACCGAGGCCATCGCTTCGACTCCACGAGGGTTCGTCCGGAACGCTCGTAACGCCGTATTTCCCGCGGCAACGGGGTTCGACCGTCCACGAGAACCGTCTCGCCGGAGCCGACCTACGACTCGAGGGCGGCGAGTCGCTGCTCTAACTCCGCGATTCGGTCGTCCCTTTTATCGAGCTTCTTCGACAGCCCCTGGATCGCAGCGAGTGCGACCCCTTCGGCATCGACGGTCGAGATAGACTCGTCGTCGTCGCCGAGACCGAACGTTTCGGCGAACTCCTCGGCCATCGGTCCGATATGCCTTCCGGTGCCGTTGTGTTTGAGCGTCCACGTGGTGATTTCCAGATCCTCGACCCCGTCGAGGACCGTTTCGGGATCGACCGATTCGACGTTCGTCTTCGCCGACCTAGCGCTCGTCGTGTTGAACGCTGGCGCGTAGACAGGCATCTGTGACCTGACCTCGTTCTCGCGTTGGGACCTCGCAGGAGTCTCGCTGGGATCAGCGAACACGACTGCACCCTCGTGGAATGCATATGCTCTCCGGCCAACTGCGAACGTATGGTCTCGGAACGCGTAGTTGAAGAACCCACCAGCTACCACCGCGAAGTCGCCGTTCGCGTGGTTTCTCTGCCCGCCGCCAACAACCGCGTGTGAGCCGCTCGCCGAGTTTCCGCGTGGACCTGTCCCGCCCCCGCCTCCGATCGTGCATCGGAAGCCGAGGGCTCTGTTTCCGACCCCACCGCCGACCGTCGCGTCGGTGTTGCTGGCTTCGTTGCCCGCTCCGCCGCTGATCGTCGCCGCCTGACCGTCGGCGACGTTGCGCCATCCCCCAGAGACTGTGTCATAGGTGCCACGGGCCTCGTTGTCCCGACCACCACCGACCGTCGCGTGTGAGCCGCTTGCCCGAAGACCGATTCCGAGAGCATCGGCCATCTCCGCCTCCACATCGGATGCCGCTTCGGATAGCGTGACGTCCACCGTCTCCGCCGTATCCTCACCGGTGGTGACGGTTTCCTCACCGGTTTCGAACCTGCTCTGTTCGCATCGCAGGTTGTACGTACCAGGTCCGACCGAGACGGAGTACGTACCGCTCTCATCCGTCGTGGTTATCGCCTCGCTCTTTTCCGTTTCGGCATCAGTAACGGTTATTACTGCTGCTTCGACGCAATCGTTTTGGTCAGTCGAGACGGTCCCTTCGATCGTTCCCTCTCTCGACCGCATTTTTCCACTCATGACTTTTCCCCGATTTTTTAATAGATTCGAGGGATGATATAGCCATCTAGTGCAATTCGTGCAACCTTCGACCAGATTGCAAGAGCCGAAAACCGGTCACCTGCTACAGCTAAGATCTTCGGATCCCTCGTGAACCTGGGTCGACCGACGGTCCTCTGAACGTCGTATCGTTCTGTGGCGCCGGATCTGGCGCTCTCCTCGCGCTCGGTACCGACCGAATCGCTGACCTCTCGGCTCCCGAAGCTCACGACGTACCGTCACGTCGGACAACCCCGACTCACGAGACCGACGGGCCGTGTCGGTTTAGAACCCCGCGCAGTCGTGTGATCTCGACCAAAAACTGGGGGCCAGGGTCGGGATCGTGAACCACCTAACTCGCTCACTTCGTTCACTCTCCGTCGTTCGAATCCCCTCGTGATCGCTCCGTGACCCACGCGGTGTCGAGCAGCCCTCGCTGACGCTCGGCACTGCTCGACGTGTCGCTCGCCACAGAAGCGCCCGAGGCGGGATTTGAACCCCGGTCGTTCCGCTCGCCGTGCTCGCTTCACTCCCTGATTCAAATCCCTCGTCTGCGTTTCTCGAAATCGGAGTGTTCGCGACACAGCAGAGCTGGTCGCTCACGGGTTGGATTTCGAGAAAGCGCCCGAGGCGGGATTTGAACCCGCGTCACGACCGTGACAGGGTCGTATGATAGGCCACTACACCACCCGGGCGAGACGCATCTCACCCTTTCAGACTGCCGGATATAAGCCTTTCCAAACGGCGGGTCGTGTGCGCCCCGACCCCAAAGCGATATACCTTTTCGCCGCCTCCGGGCGAGTATCGACACGACTCACCCGTCGATGACGGCCCCGAGATCGGGGACGGAGTGAGCGTGCGCTCCGCCGCGTTTGGGAACTCTTAAATGGTCGGCTCCTATAGAAGACTGTAGTATCTCGTAACAGCCACCGAGGCGATTCTCCAGGGCCGAGACACATGGACGTAAGCCAACACACGCTGGTACCCGAGCACACCGTCATGGACGAGGAGGCGATCCAGACGGTACTCGAGGAGTACAGCATCAAACGGACCGATCTACCGAGGATCAAACGCACAGATTCCGCGCTCCCAGACGACGCCGAGGTGGGCGACGTCATCCGGATCGAACGCGAGTCACGAACGACCGACCGGGCGGTCGTCTATCGGCTGGTGATAGAGTGAGCGTCAGCCGAGAGGAGCGACGACGGCTCTCCCGGGAGTACTTCTCCCGAGAGCGACTCGCCGAACACCATTTCCGCTCGTTCAACGACTTCCTCCGCCGGGGGATGCAGGAGGTCGTCACCGAGAAGGCCACCATCGACACCGATATCGGCGACAAGGAGGGCGAGGAGCCCGTCTACGTCGAACTCGGCGACGTCCGCGTCGTCACCCCGAGGGTCAGGGAGGCCGACGGCTCGGAGGAACTCCTCTACCCCCAGGAGGCCAGGCTCCGGAACATCACCTACGCCGCGCCGGTGTTCATGGAGATGTCGATCGTGAAGGGCGGCGAGGATGAAGAGGAGCGGGTCGTCGACTCGACGGAGACGAAGGTGGGGACGATGCCGGTGATGGTCGGCTCCGAGAAGTGTAACATCGACGGCTTCACCGACGAGGAGCTCGTCGACATCGGCGAGGACCCGAAGGACCCCGGCGGCTACTTCATCATCAACGGCTCCGAGCGGGTACTGATGACGAGCGAGGACCTCGCGCCGAACAAGATCTTAGCGGAGTACGACAGCCGCTACGGCGACGAGATCCAGGTCGCGAAGACGTTCTCCCAGCGCCGTGGCTACCGCGCGCTGGTGCTCTGCGAGCGCGGTCGCGACGGGCTGCTCGAGGTCTCGTTCCCCTCCGTCTCGGGCTCGATCGAGTTCGTCACGCTGGTCAGGGCGCTCGGGCTCGAATCGGACGAGGAGATCGTCCACCGGGTCTCCGACGACCCGGACATCGTGAAGTTCATGTTGGAGAACTTGGAGGAGGCGGAGGTCCAGACCACCGAGGAGGCGATCGAGACGCTCGGCCAGCGCGTCGCCTCGGGCCAGGGCAAGAACTACCAGCTGAAACGCGCGAACTACGTCATCGACCGGTACCTGC
>SKWB01000252.1 GCA_007129135.1 Halococcaceae archaeon
AGGCGAAGTCCTTCGAGGTGAAGACGTGCCGCCCGGCGCGTGAGAGCGCCTGGGCGAAGATCTTCCCCGTCGAATCGATGCCATCGCCGGCTTCCCCGCCGATGGCCCAGTTGAGGTCCTCAGGCATGTGGTCTCAGGGTTGCCTTCGCCGCTCCAAAAGCCTTCTGAACCGTTCAGCAGCGCCGGACGCAGAGATTTTAGCCGCGGGGGATACCCGGTTCCGAGTGAAGACCGAGGGCACGGAAACCGCGGGGACTATGCCCGCCGCGCGAGAACCGAGAGCCATGAACGAGGAGGTCACCGTACGCTCGGTCGCCGAGGTCGGAGCCGACACCGTCGCCCTCTCGCTGGAGAGCCCAGACGGGTTCGACGCCGTCCCCGGCCAGTTCGTCAAACTCACCGCACGGGTCGACGGCGAGCACGTCTCGCGGTTTTACACCCTCTCCTCGCCGGACGTCGAAGGGACGTTCGAGATCACCGTCGGGGTCGACCCGGAGGGGAGCCTCGGGCCCTGGATCGCGGAGAGCGAGAGCGAGACAGTGCGGATCGAGGGGCCGTTCGGGAGCGCCCACTACGAGGACGAGAGCCGAAGCCTGGTGCTCGCGGGCGGCCCCGGCGTCGGTCCCGCCGTCGGCATCGGCGAACGGGCGCTCGCCGACGGCAACGCCGTCACCGTCGTCTACCGCGACGACGAGCCGGTCCATCGAGAGCGCCTCGACGCGCTCGCCGCCGAGGGCGTCACCGTCGAGTTCCTCGACGAGGAGGAGGCGCTCGAACCGGTGGTGAGAGAGCACCTCGACGGCCAGCAGGTGTTCGTCTACGGCTTCCAGGCGTTCGTCACCGAGGCGGTCGACGCGGTCGAGGCGGCGGGCGGGGACACCGACGCGGCGAAGGTCGAGAACTTCGGCTGATGCGGGCCGCTGTCTCTCTCCCGTCTCGACCGAGAGGCCGGTAGCTGTCCGATCGGTAGGGACAAACCCGGTCCGTACGAAGAGCCCGCACTCCATCCGCGTTACGGAGCCGTGCTCGTCCCGACCCCGTACGAGCACCGCCTCGGTAGGGCACGCGAAAAGGACCCTGGCCGAATGGGGGCACGTAGCCATCCGGGTGATGTCAGAGGAGCCCTTTCTCACTCACTCGTCTCTCTGAGCGAACAGTTCGCCTCGTGGGATCTCACGAGCGAGTGTGTGCTACTTGCTACCGGATGCACGTAGTCCTGTCTATCACCCGGAGGATCACACCTCCACGGTTCGATGCCGGGTCCTCTCCCCGAGGCCGGGGCGAACGCTCTTTTCACTGTCTATCGAGACGCGACCGATCGAGTGGCAGGGAGGAGTGAGTGGTTGGGACCCGGTCCACGCTCCCTGCCACTCGCCGCTTCGGGACGCTCGGCTATACCTCTATTGTGATGATTCGGGTTAACCACATGACCCTCGGGCTCGTAGAGGGGGGATGGACAACCGATTGGACGAGATCGACCGGGGCATTCTCCATATGCTACAGCTCGAAGCCAGGGAGACGACCGCCCAGGAGATCGCCGATACGGTCGGCGTCTCCCCCAGCACCGTCAGGAACCGGATCGGTCAGCTCGAAGCCGACGGCATCATCAGAGGCTACCACCCGGAGATCGATTACGAGGCGGCGAACTTCCCGCTCCAAGTCCTCTTCATCTGCAGTGCACCCCCGACCGAACGCACGGAGCTGGCCGAGGAGGTGATGGACGTCCACGGCGTGGTCGACCTCCGCGAGCTGATGACCGGCAAGCGAAACATCCACGTCGACGTCGTCGGAACGAGCACGAGAGACGTCACCCGCATCACGAACGCGATCCACGCCCTCGGCCTCCAGATCGACAGCTCCGAACTCCTCCAGCAGCGACGACGACAGCCCTTCGACCACTTCCAGTTCGCCACCGACGGCGAGATGTAACGGTGGAACGTTACCCTCGTACTCAGTGTGTTAAATCAACATTTCTAGCCCGAATATTTTATTACTTCTGGATCTTCGGTGTGTGAACCCTACGACAGCGCCGCATAGATGCTGATTCGACAGTCGTGTCAGAACGGTGCGGACGTGGTTCATGTAGCGGGGTGCTCTATAGGGGGTATGGACGGGATCCCTCGGCTTCACACCGGAACTGGTGAACGACAACGGGTTTCCGAGAGGGCTCACAACAACAGAGACGGCACCGGACCTCCCGGTGACAGGGTTGGGACTCATGAGTGAACGATCTACACGGCGACGGGCGGTCGAGCTCCTGCAAGGACTCGGGCTCAAGCAGTACGAAGCGGAGTCCTTCGTCGCGCTCTCGCGCCTTCCGAGCGGGACCGCGAAGCAGGTCAGCGAGACCTCGGGGGTTCCACGGACGCGGATCTACGACGCGATCGGGGTGCTCGAAGCGAAGGGGCTCGTCGAGGTCCAGCGCTCGAACCCCCAGCAGTTCCGGGCCGTTCCGATCGCCGAGGCGGCCGAGACCCTCCGGAGAGGGTACGAAGCGCGCTCGAAACGACTCGCCGAGACGCTCACCGAGCTCGAACCGGTCGTCTCCGGGGACGACCGTGAGCCGACACACGACGTCTGGGCGCTCTCGGGCGAGATCTCGATCACGAACCGGACCCGCCAGCTCATCGACGACGCCGAGAGGGAGATCGTCCTCGTCATCGGCCACGAGGACGTCCTCACCTCCGAGCTAGTAGACCACCTGAGCGACGCGCAAGCGGGGGGGATCTCGGTGTTCGTCGGGACCGTGACCGAGGAGCTCCGTGATCGAGTGAGAGCGGAGATCGCCGGCGCTGACGTCTTCGTCTCGGGGCTGGACTGGCTGGTGGGCTCTCCGATCGATACCGAGGACACGACGAGGATCTCTCGTCTCGTGTTGGTCGATCGGGCGACGATCCTCGTGAGTTCGATGAGCGGACCGGACAGCGGCGAGAGGACGGAGAAAGCGGTGTTCGGGGAGGGGTTCGACAACGGGATCGTGGTGATCGCCCGGCGGCTCATGGCGACGGGACGTGGATCGGACGACGAACCCGGACGGTCCCGGAGCTGACCTCCGACCTCCCGGCACCGATCGTCAGCGAGATCCACCGATCGAGTTCGGGGCGTCTCCATCGCTTCTATTGGTGTGATCGGACGTCTCGCTCGGATATTTACGGGAGATGCTATCGAGGGGGCGATAGCTCGGGGTGACTCCGAGCGAGACGAGCGCCGGGTCGGATGGCGGGCCCGCGACGCCGAGGCACGTTCGATTCGGGCCCGCCGTATGCGGTTTCCTCCACTGCTGCTACCGGGGTTCAAGCGCAACGTTCGCGACCCGAGACGCCGGATACGTCTCCGTAGTTCGGGTGAACCGACCCCTCCGGAACCGGCTTCCGAACGGCCGCAAGCCCAACCCCTATGCGCCTCACGACCCTCCCCTCGTCCGATGGCTGACTCTCTCATCAGTGACGACGTACCGCGTGCCTCGAGGATGCCGATGCTCGGCCTCGGCACCTGGCAGAACGACGACCGCGACCAGTGCGTCGAGAGCGTGAAGACCGCGCTCTCGACCGGCTACCGACATATCGACACCGCCCAGGTCTACGGCAACGAGGACGCCGTCGGCGAGGCCATCGCCGAGTCGGAGGTGGCCAGGAGCGAGATCTTCCTCGCGACGAAGGTCTGGATCGACGAGCTGGCCTACGACGACGTACTGGAGAGCACCGAGGAGAGCCTGCGGAGACTCGGGGTCAACGCGGTCGACCTGCTCTACGTCCACTGGCCCTCTCGGAGCTACGACCCGGCGGAGACGCTCTCGGCGTTCGACGAGCTCCACGACGAGGGGAAAGTCGACAGGGTCGGCGTCAGTAACTTCGAGCCGGCGGACCTGCGGACGGCGGCCGACCACCTCGACGCGCCGATCTTCGCGAACCAGGTCGAGTGCCATCCGAAGCTCCCGCAGGAGGAGCTTCGGGAGCTCTGTCGGGAGATGGGGATCGAACTCGTCGCCTACTCCCCGCTCGCCCGTGGGGAGGTGTTCGACGTGCCCGAACTCGAGGAGATCGCCGAGAGCCACGGCGCGAGCGCTGCGCAGGTGAGCCTCGCGTGGCTTCGCGAACACGGGATCACCGCGATCCCGAAGGCCACCGGGACAGAGCACATCGAGGACAACTTCGGGTCGCTCTCGCTGTCGCTCACGGCGGAGGAGGTGGCAGCGATCGACGGGGTCTCCGACCGAGAGCGGACCGTCGACCCGGAGTTCGCGCCCTGGTAGTCGACCCACAAGGGTAATATATCTGAATAAATATGTTTTTGCCATGGCCGTACAGTCCCGACGGATCGGGGCGATCGGAGCGATCCAGCTAGACCTCCGACGTCTCCACGAGAGCTGGATGGAGCTGCTGTTCCCCCGCCAACGCGACGCCGCCCACTCGGTGCTGGGGAAGTGGACCCCTTCAACGCGGAGCGGGCTGGCTGCCTACCGTTCGTGGGCCGCCCTCGGCGCGCTCCTCCTGGTGCTCGCCTACCCACTGACGCTCGCCGGCTTCGCGCTCCGCTTTCACTCCCGGCGGATCGATCGGCTCGCCGCGGGCCTCGGCGTCGTGGGCGTGATGGGACTCTCGGTGCTCGTCTGGGGTGCGCTCACCGCGATCAGCTGGTTCCGGTTCGCCTACCGTGGCGAGGAGATCGTCGCCGTCCTCGCTGCGGCGGTCGTCGCGACGCTCGCGGCGGGCGCGGCGGTGGTCTTCGCCCGGGTCGGCGGCAGGGCCGTGACCGTCCTCCTCGCCTACCCCTCGGCGATGACCGCGCTCTTCTTACCGCCGGTCGTCGCGGCGCTGTTCTCGCCGACCGTCGGCGCGGTGGTGCTGCCCGGCAGCGACGCGCTCGCGATCTGGCTGCTCGACGAGGTACTCGTCTACGGCGGGCTCGAGGCCTACCTCCGCGGCCACTACTCGCTGGAGGGGGTGGCGTACGTCGCGATGTGGTTCGCCATCGCGGTGCCGCTGGGCTGGTTGCTCGGCTGTCTCGTGGCGCTCGCCGACCTCGTCAGGCCCCGAGACGGGTGATTTCGGCCGATTCGACCGATACACAACTCCTAAGAGCCCCCGATGAGTATGACCGCCAGCACGATGTCACTCGCAGACACCGTGCGGCGATGGCTGGATGACGATGCGGCCGTCATCTACGAGTGCAGAGAGTGCGGGACGGCGCTCGATCCGGACGAGTTGATGTGTCCGTCCTGTGGCTCCACCGACGTCTCCGAGTACGACGTCAGGTGACTCGTAGAACACGCGGTGTCGCTTTCGACTCATCCGTCCCGTCGCACCACGGCGGGACGAGACGCGATCGGCGAGTGCGATCGGTGAAAATCGATACCCCTTATTCAGACGACGACCAAGGCGAACCATGGAGTTAGATACGGCGAAGACGGTCGTCTCGTTTCTCGCGGTCGTCGGGGTCGGGGTCGCGATCCTGCTCACGATGCCGATGGGGATGACACCCGACACCGTCCTGACGATGGTCGCCCCGTCGATGCTCGTCTTCGGGCTGCTCACGCTCGTGATCGGCGTCAAACACGGCGAGTACCGCGCGACCCACTGACTCAGTACTTCGCCTCGGCGCCGGTGGTCTCGTAGATCCGCTCCATGAGCGCGTCGCGCTCGCGCTGCCAGGCGTCGAGGCCCTCCGGCGAACTCGGGTAGGCCTCGTAGTGCTCGAGGAGTTCGTCGGCGAGCTGTTTCGTCTTGTAGAACGTCCAGATGACCCCCCAGTAGCCGTAGCTCTTCACCGCGGCCTGCGCCTTCAGCTTCCAGCCGATGTCCGCGCTGCCGGAGTAGAGCGCGTCCGAGAGCTTCTGTCCGGGGAGCGCCGCGAGCAGCCCCATCAGGTCGTCGGTCTCGACCGCGGTCGAGAGGACGTTGTAGACGTCGAGGGCCGCGAACCGCCCGCCGAAGTGCTCCATCACCCGCTCGTTGTAGTTCCAGAGCGCGTCCTCCGAGCGGTCGCCCGATTCGAGCGAGGCGACGATCTCCTCGCCCGCGTACTCGCCGGCGTAGGCCGCGCCGGCCATCCCCCCGCCCGTGGTGGGGTTGACGTGGCCCGCCGAGTCGCCGACCGCCACCATGCCGGGCGCGACCGCCGAGTCGTACGGTCTCCGCGTCGGGAGCGCCGCCCCGAGTTTGTCGGTCACGCGCGCGTTCCGGAACTCCGGACGGCTCCGGAGGTCCTTCTTCAGGTCGTCGACGAGCTGCATCGGCTCCTCGGTCATCTGGAAGCCGACACCGGCGTTGATCTCCGTACTGGTTCGCGGGAAGTACCAGAGGTAGCCCGCCGCGCGTTCGGTCGGCTTGAAGACGAGCGCGTCCTCCCACTCGACCGGCTCCTCGACCTCGACGATCTCCCGGTAGGCCGAGGAGAACTGCGAGTAGGTGACGTTCGTGTCGAACGTCGCCTCCGAGAGGTCCGCCCGGTCCTGGAGGATCGAGAGCGCGCCCGCGCCGTCGATGACGACCTCGGCGCTGTACTCGATCGGCTCTCCCTTCCGGATCGCGCGCACGCCCTCGATCCGGCCGTTCGGCTGGACGACGTCCTGGACCACGGTGTCGTAGTGGATCTCCGCGCCCGCGTCCTCCGCGCCGGCGATCAGCTGGCGGCCGTACTCCCAGCGGTCAAGCACCGCCAGCTCCCCCGGGATCGGGATCTCGACGACCGTGTCGTGTTCGGGGAGTTCGAACCGGCCGTGGTCGACGTCCGTGTTCGTCATCGACGCCTCGATCCGCGACCGGGGGATCGCGGTCGGGAACGCATCGGAGCCCTTGAGCGCGTCGCCACAGGCGATGTGGCCCGCCTCCTCCTCCGACTTCCGTTCGACGATCGCGACGTCGTAGCCCGCCCCCGCGACGGTCGCCGCGGCGTAACAGCCGGCCGTGCCGGCGCCGACGACCACCACGTCGTGCTCGCGCGTGCTCATACACGCCTTCCCGGCCCCGCGGAGAAAACTCTTGCCAGATTTCCGTCGGACCGACGAGGACGGAAGTGAGGAAGGGTTTTTCATACACCTCTTCGTATCCGGGGCCATGACTACCCACACCGTCGAGTTCGTCACCACCGGCGAGACGATCGAGGTGAAAGAGACCGAGACGATCCTGAAGCGGTGTCTGGAGGAGGGCATCGCCCAGGAGTACTCCTGCCGCGTGGGGATGTGTCTGGCATGCTCGGCCGAGATCGTCGAGGGCGAGGTCACGCAACCGGCCGCCCGTGGGCTCACCGAGCGGGAAGCCGAACGGTTCGCGCTCACCTGCATGGCGCGACCGCTCTCGGATCTGAAACTCGATCGCGGGAAGTACCCGCCGAGCATCGAGGGTGACGCTGCGGCGGGCGGTGCGGAGTCCGCTGGCGCGGCTGCCGACGACTGACTATCCTAACTCCCGTAAGATAACTCACATTGGCTCGAGATCGATCGTGAGCTTGTGGATATACGGTCGGGCCAAATTCACATAGGGATTTAATCATTGTCGGGTAGAATATCAAACCAGGTGATGATTTGCACGTGACGGTTGGAAGCAATGACCAATGCAGGAATCGCTTTCACGCTTGTGTCACCAACTAGGTGTCTGGGATCCAACGAAGACGAAGCCTCACGAGACGCCATGTATTCAATCGACAAACTAGAAATCGTTGAAAAAACGCCAACAGACGGAAACGAGATCAGAGTGGGAACAGAGATAACAGATCCGAATGTGGATGAAGACAGGCCTGCGGAGATCGTATTATCCGTTCAGAACACTAGCGATAAAAGGGTCGATGTCGGAGCGCAGCCCCCTCATCCGTTTGGCATCCTTCGAATGGAACAGAGTGACGGGGGCGAAGACGAGTTTGTATATCTTTGGACTGAAAGATATGAGAAGTCCGGGCACATTACAACCGATACCGATAACCGAACCGCTGCAGTCCACAACGATGTCGGACTGAGTTACCGGCTTTCTCCGGGCGACATGATCGAAAAAACGTATCAGCTCCATTCCGATACGCCACATCTCC